>DAHUXO010000131.1 GCA_027307095.1 Betaproteobacteria bacterium
CAGCGCTATGCGAAAACCATAATTGAAAGCAACAACCGCACCATATCAAAGCGTAGGTTACAAGGCCCGGAAGCGTAACGGAATTTTCATTGAACTGCCAACGGAATAATCGCCAGGCCGACAGCGACTGTAAAGATTCCCGACGTCCGCCCGGGCTCGCAGGCCGCGAACGGAGAGGCCGTCGCGCGTCGTCGGGCTCAGTCCATCGCCCCCAGGAAATCCGCCTTGCCCAGCGGCACACCGTTGTGGCGCAGGATGTCGTAGGCGGTCGTCACGTGGAAATAGATGTTCGGAGTGGAGAACTGGAGCAGGTAGTTCGTGCCGGTGAACACGTGCGGCTTGCCCCCGAGCGGACGGGTGATCTCGCGCGTCTCCCCGCCTTCGAACGCCGCCGGGGCCAGCGAGCGCAGGTACTGGACCGACCGGTCGACGCGGGCGATCAGCTCGTCGAAGGTCTGCTCGTTGTTGTCGTACGCCGGCGGCTCGGCGCCGGTCAGGCGCGCCGCTGCGCCGCGGGCCGTGTCGGTCGCGATGTGCACCTGGCGGGTCAGCGGGAACATGTCGGGGTAGAGCCGCGCGTTCAGGAAGACGGCTTCGTCGATCTTGCGCTCCTGCGCGTGAGCCTTGCCTTTGGCGAGGACGGCCTTCAGGTTGTCGAGGGCCTTGGCGAGGACGGAAACGGCGAGGTGGTGGAGCGGCACGGACATGGATTCCTCCGGATTGGTCAGCGAAAGATGAGGTAGAGCAGGCCGCCGAGTATCGTCCATTTGAGCGTCGAGTGCGCGACGACGTTCTACTTGCTCAGGGATTTCGGTGCGGGTCCGTCCCGGTTTTGGACGCGGCCCCGGCTTTCGCCGGGTCGTCGGGGGGGACGGCGACCCGCCGCGGCCGGCGCCCGGCCGACTTCCACCGTCGGTGCACCCACCACCACTGCTCCGGGTGGCGCAGGATCATGCGCTCCAGCGCGGCGTTGTAGGCGCGGGTCGTGCGCCGGATCGCCTCGTTGGTGTCGGCGTCGTCGACCGCAGGGACCGGCTCCTCGAAGCGCAGCACGTGCGTCCCGTCGGGCTCGCGCCAGGAGCAGGCGGGCAGCACCGGCGCGCCGGTCGCCAGCGCGATGATCGCGAGGCTCTTGAACGTGCCCGCCGGGGTGCCGAAGAACTCGACGTCAATACCGTCGCTGCCTCCCGCATACTGGTCGAACGGGAACACGACGACGCCGCCGCCTTCGAGGAGGGTCACGATCCTATCGAGCGAGCCGCGCTTTCCGATCACCCCGAAACCGGAGCGGTTGAAGCGCCGGGTGACCAGCGCGTCGAGCCAGCGCGGCTTGATCGGCCGCCGGACGAAGTGGAAGCGTCCCTGCGATTCGGGATGGTTCTGGAGGCCGGCCACGGTCGCGACTTCCCAGTTGCCGAAGTGGCCGGTCAGCACCAGCAAGCCGTGCCCGGCATCGAACGCGCGGTAGAAACCGTCAAGATTTTCGACACGGACCAGCGCTCGCCTGCGCTCGGAGGACAGCCAGCGGAAGCGGAAGAACTCGACGATGAGCCGCCACAGGTGCGCGTAGTGCGCCTGCGCGATGCGGTCGATCTCCGCCGGGGGAACGGCGGCGCCGAACACCCGCCGCAGGTTGCCGGTGATCACGTCGCGCCGGAACGGCAGCAGATGGAACAGCACCCGCCCGGCGAGCGGAACCTCGGTCGTCACTGGCAG
The DNA here is from genome assembly GCA_027307095.1 of Betaproteobacteria bacterium. Taxonomy (GTDB): domain Bacteria; phylum Pseudomonadota; class Gammaproteobacteria; order Burkholderiales; family Casimicrobiaceae; genus VBCG01. Next base: position 1,717 of record DAHUXO010000131.1, read on the forward strand.
CGCGAGCGCGACTGCCGAGGCGCTCGACCGGTCATGGGTCAGCGACACCGCGATGCCGGCGAGCCTCGCGCGATCGAGCAGCGCCTGCGCCCTGGGCCCGCACTCGATAGCGGGCGCCCCGTAGCCGTCGCGGACCACCGAGAAATCGGCGGGTTCGACGCGCCCTGCGGCGAGTTCCCTCGGAAACAGCTTGACGCAGGCTTCCTTGGCCGCGTAGCGCGCGGCGAGGCTCGCGCTGCGTCCGGGCCCGTCACCCGCATCGGCGAGCTCGCCGGGCGAGAAGATCTTCGCGAGATCGTCCAGGGGGGTTTGGGCGATCAGCCGGTCGATGCGCGAAATCTCGACGCTGTCGATGCCGCAGCGCACCGGCGCCGGCACGCCTGCCACAACGGGTCCGGCGCCCGGCGCGCGCATCAGGCCGGCAGCGCGCGCAGCACGAGGGCTGCGTCGCTGCCGGCGAACCCGCGGCAGAGCACCAGCGCGATGTCGCTCCTCGGCGCCTGGGGCTCCCGGGAGACCGGCAGGCCGGCGCAGGCGGGATCGGGAGTGGCCAGTGGCGCGATGCCGGGCACGACGTTCGCGCGCAGCGCGAGCAGTGCGATCGTCGCCTCGACGATGCCGGCGGCGGCGATCAGGTGGCCCAGCGCCCATTTGAATGCCGTGACGGGCGGGCAGGCATCGCCGAAGACGTGCCGGATCCCCAGTGCTTCGGAGGCGTCGGATTGCGTGGTGCCATTGCCGTGCGCGACGATCATGCCCACGTCGGCCGCCGCGATGCCGGCGTCGGCCAGCGCCAGCGCGATCGCGCGCGCGACACCGTCGCCGTCGTCCCGAATCGCGAGCAGCCCCGTCGCTTCGCTGACATAGCCGCCCCCCAGCACCTCGCCGATCGCGCTGCCGCTGCGAGCGGCCAGCGCGGCCTCGGTCTCGAGCGCCAGCGCACCCGCGCCTTCGCCGAGCACGCTGCCCTCGCGCGCGGCGTCGAAAGGCCGCAGCGCATCGGGCGCGAGCAGGCCGCAGGAATGATAATAGAGGACGTTCTGCGGCTCGAACGGCGTGTCGTGGCCGATCGCGATCGCGCGGTCGGCCTCGCCGGTCTTCAGCGCCTCGGCCGCCTCGATGACGGCGAGGGAGCCGCCGACGCTGTGGTTGGTGATGCAGGCGTTGCTGCCCTTGAGCCGGTTGCGGATGCCGACATGGCACAGGACGTTGTTCGGCAGCGTGCGCAGCAGCCACATCGGGTTCACCGTCTCCGCGAGCTTCGCGCCGAACGCTGCGAGGTCGCCGCCCGCCTCGCTCATCAGCGGGAAAAAGTCGTACTGGTTCTCGAAAGCCCCGCCACCCGAGCCCACGTACACGCCGGTGCGATCGGCGAAGCGCGCCGAGGAAGCTTCGTCCAGCGTCTCCCGATGCTGCGCGTAGCCGGCCGCCTCGGCGGCACGATCGCCCGCGTAGATGCCGACGAAATCGGTGCGTCGGATGAACTTGTGCAGCTTGCGGTCGTCGACCAGCGCGCGCGGATTGAAATCGGCGATCTCGGCGGCGTGCGTGACCGGCCAACCGGTCGCGTCCCAGCGCGTGATCGGCGCGATCGCCGAGCGCCCGGCGAGGATCGCCTCGAGCATCGTCGCCGGATCCATTCCGAGGCCGCAGACGGCGCCGCTGCCGGCGATCAGGATGCGCGCAGCCTTGGTCATCGGTCGCGGTCGGCCAATGCCGCGAGGCGGGCCGCGAAGCACGGCGGTTTCATCGGGGGCCGTCCACGAGGTCGGGGTTGCGCAGCACGACGCAGCTGTTCGATCCACCGAAGCCGAAGGAATTGGACAGCGCCATGCGCAAGCGCTGACGGCGCGGTGCACCGAGCACCAGGTTGAGATCGCAGTCGGGGTCGGGGACCCGGTAATTCGCGTTGACCGGCATCTCGGAGCGGTCGATGCCGAGTGCGCAGATCGCGACCTCGACCGCGCCGGCCGCGGCGATCAGGTGCCCCATCGAGCTCTTGGTCGAGCTGACCGACACGCGCTTCGCATCTGCACCGAACACCGCCCGTATCGCCGCGCTTTCGCTGCGGTCGTTCATTCCGGTCGACGTGCCATGGGCGTTGATGTAGTCGACGTCCGCGGGTGCCGCGTTCGCGTCGGCGAGTGCTGCGCGCATCGACTGGATCGGGCCGTCGCCATCGGGCGGCGAATCGGTGATCCGGTACGACGACAGCGAATTGCCGTCGCCCGCGAGCTCGGCGTAGATGTGCGCGCCGCGCGCTCGCGCGCAATCCCAGTCCTCGAGGACGATGAATCCTGCTCCCTCGCCCAGTACGAAGCCGTTGCGCGTCGCGTCGAACGGGCGGCTCGCCAGCTCCGGTGTCTCGTTGTCGGCCGAGACCGCCGACAGCAGGCAGAAGCCGGCGAGCCCGACCGGGCTGATCATCGAATCGAAACCGCCCGCCAGCGCGCGATCCACGGCCCCGCGGCGGATGAGCTTCAGCGCGGTGCCGATCGCCTGCCCGCCCGACGCACAGGCAGTGTGCACCGACGTGGCATAGCCGCGGATGCCGAAGCGCCGCGTCAGCAGCGCGACGCCCGCCGTGCTCTGGCTGCGGCAGAAAGCCAGTGGATCCGCGGCAGCCGGATCGTCCGGCAGGAGGCGGGCATCGAGCTCGCCGCCGGCGGCCGAGTTGCGCTGGACGCCCGACAGATCGGCGAATTCGACGCCCATCATCCCGGTGCCCACGGCGCAGCCCCAGCGCTCGCCGTCTGCGTCGGTGGGCGCGACGCCCGCATCGCGCATCGCCTCCTCGGCTGCGGCCAGCGCGAAGCGGTGCGAGCGATTCGTGTACTTGAGGAGCTTGCGCTCTGCAGTGATCACGCGCGGATCGAAGCCCTTGACCTCGGCTGCGATGCGCGTGCTGAATCCGGAGGCGTCGAACAGCGTGATCGCCGCGGCGCCGCTCTTCACGCCGTCGAGGGCAGCCCAGGTCGATGCGACATCGTTGCCCACCGGCGTGACCAGGCCGACGCCGGTGATCGCGACGCGGCGGTGTGGCTTCACGTGCGCCTCGCGTGGACAGCTTGCGGCAAGGCGGTTTCCACGGCATCGGCTGCCTGCGCGGGTCCCGGATCGCGGTGGTCGACGGCGCTCGGGGGAGCGCTTTCTGCGCGATGTTCCTGCGTCGACTCTGCGGAAATCTCCAGCCGCGCGCTCGCGACCAGGCGATCGTCCGTGCGCGCCGTGAGCATCGCCTTCACCGCGCCCTCGGCGAGCGGCGCGAGCTCGACGCCGATGTCGAGCGCCTGCCCGGGCTCGATGAACGAGCGCATCTTGACGTGGGTCACGCGGGTGGGCCGCGGATGCGCTCCTCGCAGCGCCGGCGCGCTCCGCGCGAGATCGAGCGCGAGCGTGAGCTGCGTGTCGAGGAGCAGCGTCGCCGGAAACACCGGGCGCCGCGGGAAATGGTCGAGGAAGAACGGCGCCGCTCGCGGCACGTCCAGCGTCGCGCGAAGCTCCACGCCGGGCACGCGATGCACGACGCTGACGGGGAAGCGCTCGATGCCGCGGAAACGTCCCGGAGGCGCACCCGCAGCGCGCAGCAGCGCGAGGCGCTCGCGCATCGCGTCGGGCGAATCGAAATCGGCGACCGGCAGCATGGGCCCCAGGCAATCGATCAGCTCGACGATCTGCCGGCTGCCGGCGCTCGCGCTCCCGTTGTACGCGACTGCTTCGTCGTCGCACTCGAAGAGGTCGACTTCGAGCGTCAGCGTTTCGCCGGGATGCGCATCGGCGTGGAACACCGTCTCGGTCGCGAGCGCGGCGACGGGCCTGCCGCGGAAGTCGATCCTGTCCATCGCGGTCCATGCGGCGAGCTGGCCCACGGCTTCGGCGACGAAGCACGACGGGAACGACGCGAGATCCCGCGGAATCGCGAAGCTCCCACGCGCGCGCCTGCCCGCGACGAAGTCGTCGATGCGGTCGACGAACGAGTACGCGGCGAAGTGGTGCTGATCGGTGCTCATCGGCGATCGGATCTAGGGACTGGGTCGGGTGACCGGATCCGGCTCCTCCGGAAGTCCCGGGCGACCGTCAGGCGGCCGCCGGCGCTTCCTTCTGTGCGCGGACGACGAGCTTGCAGAAAGTCGTCGGCGTGAACAGCCGCGGAATGTCGGCAACCTTCATCGGGGTCCTGAAGCGGTCGGCCGGCACCTCGGACAGGTAGCTCTTCAGTTGCGCGAGACCCTTGTCGGTGACGATGCCTTTCTGCTCGAACTCGACATCGGGCAGGTCGCCGCGCGCGTTCTCGACGATCTTGCCGCGCGGGATCTTGATCTTGAACGCGCGCTCGAGCCGGAACACCATGTCGAGGAAGTCGATCGATTCGGCGTCCAGGCCCTCGATCAGCGACACGTCGGGCTTGATGTCGTCGACGTCGCAGCCGAGCGCGTCGGCCATCGTCTCGGCGACCTTCGGAAACACCGCCATGATTTCGTCCTGCGTGACATGAATCTCAGACATGACCGCTTTCTCCCTTCAGTCGAACTTGAACCCGCCGTCGATGTGGAACACCTGCCCGGTGACGTACGCCGCATAATCCGACGCCAGAAACCACACGGCATTGGCGACGTCCTGCGCCGTCCCGTAGCGCTTCAGCAGGATCTTCGCCTTGACCTCGTCACCCGCGAGCTCGCGCACCGCCTGCGACATCTCGGTGTCGATGACGCCGGGGGCGACCGCGTTGACGCGAATCTTCCGCGGCGCGAGCTCCACCGCCAGCGCGCGCGTGAACGCGTCGATCGCGCCCTTGCTCGCCGCGTAATTCGTCTGGCCGCGGCCGCCTTTCTCGCCGGCGACCGAGCTCAGGTTGACGATGCATCCGGCGCGCTGCATCACCATGTAGGGCGCGACGGCTCGGGTGACGTTGAACACGCCGCCGACGTTGGTGTCGAGCACCAACTTCACGTCCTCGTCGGACAGCGCGGTCAGCGGGTTGTCGCGGATCACGCCGGCGTTGTTCACCAGCACGTCGATGCGGCCGGCGCGGTCGGCGATGCGCTCGACCGCGGCGTGGCATGCCGCCGAGTCGCGCACATCGACCTGCTCGGCGTGCGCCTCGCGGCCCGCGGCGCGCAATGCCCCGATCACCGCCTGCGCGGCCTCGGCGTTGCCGCGGTAGAAGAACGTCACCTGCGCAGCTTCGTCGGCGAACAGCTCGACGATCGCGCGTCCGATGCCCCGGCTGCCGCCGGTCACCAGCACCGCCTTGCCGGCGAGTCCCGACGGCCTCATTGGTCCCCCCACGCTTGCGGCTTCGCCGCTGCGCTGCCCCCGGAGGGGGCGCAGCTCGCTGCGGCCTCATTGCGCCGTAGCGCATTGCGTGACGACAAGGTGTCCGCAGCCATCCACGCTCGCGGGCGGCCTCTTCGAGCCTTCGCTGCGCGCCGCTCGCGTGGACGTCCTCGTGTCGGCTTGGCGGCGCTCATCATCCGGAGATGCAGAAACCGCCGTCGACGACCAGCGTATGGCCGTTGATCATCGCGGCCTCGGGGAGGCACAGCAGGAAGACGGCGCCGGCGACGTCGTCGGGCGTCAGCACCGGACCGGCGGGGCTGCGCCGCGCGAAATTCTCGAGCAGCTGCTCCCGGTTCGGGAAATAGGCGAGCGCGTCGGTGTCGACGACGCCCGCGCTCACCGTGTTGACGCGGATGCCCCGGGGCCCCAACTCCTGCGCCAGCGCGCGGACCAGTGCCTCGAGCGCCGCCTTGGACGCGCCGATGAAGCCGTAGCCCGGCATCGCCCGCTGCGCGCCGAGGCTCGACATCGCGATGATGCGTCCGCCGTCCTTCATCATCGGGACGGCGTGCTGCGCCAGCAGGTTCACCGCGAAGGCGTTGGTCTCGACGCACCAGCGCCAGTGCTTGAGGCTCATTTCCATCACCGGCTTCAGCACGCCCGATGCCGCGTTGCTGACGACGATGTCGAGACGGTCGAAATGCGAGCGCAGCGTCTCGAACATCTCGTCGACGCTGTCGGGGACCCCGACGCTGCCCTGGATCGCGACCGCGCGGCGGCCGAGCGCACGCAGCTCCGCGCACAGCGTTTCGGCTTCCTCGTGGCTGTTGTAGTAGTTGACGGCGACATCGGCACCCGACGCGGCGAGCTTCTTGGCGATCGCGCGCCCGATGCCGCGGGCGCCGCCGGTCACCAGCGCAACTTGGCCATGCAGGACGCCTGTATTCGATGGAGCGATCGGGTGTGGGAGTAGGGGCGCGGAAACGCGCCGTGCGCAGCGCGGTCGCCAGCCGCGGGCCGTCACGCCGCCCGCTCGGACGCCGCCACCACGGCGCGACGCGAAAGCCGCCATTTTACCTGCCCCGGACGGATGTCGCCGCGCGGCGCTTTCCGCGGGCCTACCGGCCCTCCCGATCGCCCTCCCGATACGCGCGCACCAGCCGCTGCGCTTCCAGGCACCATTGTTTCTTGATGCTGTACCAGACGTCGGCCGCCCACAGCACGTGCCCCTGCGCGTCGGCAGGCAGCGACGACGTGTCGTGCTTTCCGCCCGGAACGTAGGCGTTGATCCAGTCGCGCAGCTCGGGCTCGAGCGCGAGCGGGGCCACCAGAGGCACGAAGACGTGGTTGTAGTCGGCCGGAAGCTCGACGTTGCGCACTTTCGCCGTGCCGTTTCGACGGTATTGTTCAGTCGCGCCTGGGACCGTCCAGGCGATCAGGTCGCCGTCGATCGAGAAGCCGGTAAATTCGTCGACGGTGTCGGGGATCGTGTCCAGCTTGTCGATCATCGACCACTGGTTGGGCATCAGGAACGCGAGACCCCCGGCGCCGACGACGCTCGCGTACGCGACCGACAGGCCGACGACCGGGCGCGGACGGTGACTGTAGGGGTCGACGATCGTCGTCCGGTCCTCGAATTTTCCGGTCACCGGATCGAAAACCCGAAGCGACGGCGCGAAGTCCCCGGCGAGCTCGTGCAGGACCTTGACCGCCTGCATGCCGCCCTGGCTGTGTCCGATCAGCATCGGACGCAGGCCGTCGTGCTCGTACTCCCACGCGACCATTCCCGCCAGCTCGGCGCTGTCGTCGTAGGGGCTGTAGGACCAGTCCCCGCTGGCCGGATCGCGGATCCGCGACTCGGGGTAGCCCATGCGGGCCAGGAACTTTCCAAACGACTCCATCAGGAGGTACACCGGAAAGATGCCGCCGTGCAGCAGGATGATGCGCGGTGCCGGTCCCTTGGCCAGCGTCTCGCGGACGTCGCGTCCGCTGATGTGCTCGGGATCGAGCGCAAGCAGCCGGTCCCCGATCGCGGGGGGCGGCATCGACGCGAACGGACTCGGGACTGCCTGCGCCGCCGCCCGTTCCCGCCCGGTCGCGCCCGCTTCGGCGCGTGCGGCAGGAGTGGTCCCGGCTTCGGGGCCCGGTGCCCGCGGCTGCGTCGCGCAGCCGGCGAACGCGAGGGTGATCGCGAGGGCAAGTGCGACGCTCCATGCTGATTTCATCATTGCATCGTGCGGATGCGCTCGACGATGTCGCACCACATGCTATCGATATCCTCGCGCGACAGCGCGGTCGTCCGCCAGGACACGCCCGCGTGCATCGTATCGCCCGAGGTCGTCGCCGCGACGACGAGCGGCGCCAGCGGCCCGGTCGGGACGCCCCGGATGTAGAGCGGCAGCGGGTCGTCGCCGGTGCGCTGCCATAGCGCGTTCACGTTGAGCGTCGAGGTCCCGGCGCCGACCGGGTAGGTCTTGGCGTAGGTGCCCACGCGCTGGCGCCGGGTCTGGAAGCGACCGATCACGCGGTCGATGCGCATCGCGAACAGCGTCGCGAGATAGAGACGCTCGCGCTTGATCCGCGCCGTCTCCCGGTGGACGTCGCTGGCGAGGGCGGGGAGCGCAACCCCCTCCGGGACCGGATGGGACAGCCGGAACGAGCTCAGGAACTGCCCGAAGGCCCCCTGCGCCGCACTGCCGTGTGCCTCGCGCAGGTTCATGATCGAGGCGACCGCGAGCTCGCGGCGCCGGATCGCGCGCAACCGGTCGGGAGCGCGCTGCGCCTGCGCGAGCAGCAGCAGGGCGAGCAGCGCGTCGTTGACGGTGACGCACCAGCGCTTCGTCGCCGCGAGCAGCGCGGCGAAATCGGCGCCGTCGAGGGAGAACAGCGCGAATGCGTTGTGGCCCTCCTCGATCGACTGGTAGCGCGGACGCACCGTCCTGCGGCAGCTCTTCGCCATCGCGGGCATGCGTGCGATGGCGCGCGCGAAGCGCAGCGGATGCCTCGCGAACAGCCGCCAATGCGTGCGCGGGTATCGCATCGGCGGCGCTGCGTCGCGCGGGTGCCCGCGGTAACGGGCGACGATCGCGTTCAGCAGCGCGACGATCGAATCGCCTCCGGCGATGAAATGGTCGTAGCCCAGGCCGAGGAAGAATTCGCCCTCCGTCGTCAGCGCGAAGAACCGGAACGGGTCGATGCGTCCGCTGCGCTCGAACGGCAGGTTCATCAGCCGCTCGATTTCCCGCGCCAGCGGCGTGTTCCAGTCGGCGCCCGCCTCGATGACATCGAGCGACGTTCGCGCCGGCCCGCCATGCCACGCGTAGCGGCCACGCTCCCGGTCGAGTTCGAGACCGGTGAGCCCCGCCAGCCCGAGCTCGGCGTCGATCGCCCTCACCAGCGCTTCGCGGTCGAGCGCCGCCGGAACTCGCAGCGCGTGCACGGCGATGTACGGGTGCTGGTCGCGCCAGTCGAGCATCGTCGACTGGAACAGGTTGAGTCGGCCCGGCAGGCGGCTCATCGTGCGGTTTCCGGTCCCGGTCCCGAATTGGGGGAGGGCACCTGCGCTCGCGCGGCCGTCAGGAATGCCTGCCTGCGAGCCGCGGCAGGAAGCGACCCGTCCGCTCGACGTAGCGCAGCCAGGCATCGCCGTGCATGCGCGCGAGGTGAGCCTCCTCGTTGCGGGCCTTGATGTTCATCAGCGACAGATGAAGCGCGGCGAGCGCGATCATCGAGGGCGTCGGAAGGACCACGGCAGTCGCGATCATGATCAGGATGCTGAACGCGTAGATCGGGTGACGGACCCGGCGGAAAGGGCCGTCGGTGATCAGGGCCGTATGCTCGTCGCTGATGTCCATCCGCCAGTCCTTGCCCATCCGGCGCCAGCATTCGATCGTCATTGCGAAACCAGCGACCGCCGCGGCCGCCGCGATCCAGCGCAGCACCGGCCAGGCAGCCGCCGTCGCGAACCCAGGCAGCGAGAACGGGCCGCGCGAATGCGTCAGCGCGACCCAGGGCAGGACGCACCACGCGACGACCATCGGCACGAACAGCAGCCACATCAGGCGCTCGCCGGGGCGCTCGGGAACCAGCCCCACGTCGCGGTGCTCGCGGCGGCGTATGCGCATCGCCATCGCGCCCACGCGCAGCCAGTACGCAGAAACGGTCAGCGATACGACGAGCAGCGGAATGTCGTGCATCGGTTCGTCACATGCGCTCGATGATCGCGGCGATGCCCTGCCCGCCGCCGATGCACATCGTGATGAGGCCGTAGCGCTTGCCGGTCCGGTGCAGTTCGTACATCGCCTTGATCGTCAGGATGGCGCCGGTCGCGCCGATCGGATGCCCCAGGGCCACCGCGCCGCCATTCGGATTGACCTTCGCCGGATCGAGCCCGAGGTCCTTGTTGACGCCCAGCGCCTGCGCGGCGAAAGCCTCGTTGGATTCGATGACATCGATGTCCGCGAGCGTGAGCCCCGCCTTGGACAGTGCGTTGCGTACGGCGCTCACCGGGCCGAGGCCCATGATCTTCGGGTCGATGCCGGCGTGGCCGTACGAGACCAGCCGCGCCATCGGCTGCAGGCTGGCGCGCTTCGCCGCCTGCATTTCCATCAGGACGACCGCCGCCGCCGCGTCGTTGATGCCCGACGCGTTGCCCGCGGTCACGGTGCCGTTCTCCTTGGCGAACGCCGCCTTGAGCTTCGCCATGCCCTCGAGGGTCGCGTCGCTGCGCACGTGCTCGTCGGCATCGAACTGCACCGGGCCCTTCCGGCTCTTCAGCTCGATCGGCAGGATCTGCGTCCTGAAGCGCCCATCGGCGATCGCCGCGGCCGCACGTCGATGGCTTTCGACCGCGAACGCGTCCTGCTGCTCGCGCGTGATGCCGCAGCGGGTCGCGACGGTCTCGGCGGTGATGCCCATGTGCACGGTGTCGAAAGGATCGGTCAGCGCGCCGACCATCATGTCGACGGTCTTGGCGTCACCCATCCGCGCGCCCCAGCGCTGGCTCAGGTTCGCATACGCGGCGCGGCTCATGTTCTCGGCGCCGCCGCCGACTGCCGCGTCGGTGTCGCCCAGCATGATGTACTGGGACGCACTGACGATCGCCTGCATGCCGCTGCCGCACAGCCGGTTGACCGTCAACGCGCCGCTCGCGTGCGACAGGCCGCCGTTGACGCCCACCACCCGCGACAGGTACATGTCCTTCGCTTCGGTGTGGATGACATTGCCGAAGACGCATTGTCCGATCTGTTGCGGGTCGATCTTCGCCCGGCCCACCGCTTCGCGCACGACGCGGGCGCCGAGCTCGGTCGGCGCGATGTCCTTCAGGGCCCCGCCGTAATCGCCGATTGCAGTCCGCACGCCGCTGAGGATGACGACTTCCCGTCCGTTGGCCATGGCTATCTCCTATGCAAAGTTGGATTATCCTACGCTCACATTCGCAGGACAGCGCGGGACGCGCGCCTGACGCGCGAGTGCGAGGAGAGGACATGACAGCGGAAACCCGATGGCGGCACCACGGCGTGCGCGTCGTCGCATCGAACCAGCTCGACGTCAACACGGCGCAGACTCCGGGCATGAACCGCGCTGCCGCGATCGATTTCGCGCGCATGGGCGCCGAGAAGCTGTGGGCGGGAACGGTCGTCATCCATCCGAACGCCAAGACCGGCGCGCACCACCATGGTCCCGTCGAGAGCGTGATCTACGTCGTCAGCGGGCGGGCGCGGATGCGCTGGGGCGACCGGCTCGAGTTCACCGCGGAGGCGGGGCCCGGTGATTTCATCTACGTGCCGCCGTACGTCCCGCACCAGGAGATCAACGCGAGCGACTCCGAACCGCTGTCCTGCGTGCTCTGTCGCAGCGGGCAGGAGCCGGTCGTCGTGAACCTCGACCTCCCCAACGTCGAGCCCAATCCCGAGAACGTTCCCTGGGTCGACAACATCCATCCCGGGCCGGGCTGAGGATTGCGTAGCCGTGGTTTGTCGCGCGTACGTCGACCTGCATGTGTCCGCGTAAGGCGTAGGTCGCACGTCGATCCGGCACCGAGCGCGTTGCCACAGAGCGGCCAGGCACGGTCCTGTCCGGGGCGGCGGGGATGGCGCGTCGAGCGCGAGTGTGCGCGACGGCTGTCGCGGGTGGCGCGGCAAGCGAGCCCGTCGGCGACGTCAAGACGGCGATGTACTCGAGCGCAGTTGCGCCGGGACCCGTAAGCCGGCGATTGCGCACTTCGAGCGCACAGACGCAACGTTCCCGCCGCCCGCGGCACAGATGCTGCCGGACCCGGAAAACGTGGTGCGTCCCGGGTTTTCTAGCCGAGGCTGCGGAGCTCCCGCAGCGCGACGGAGAGCATCGCCGGGTCGATCTCGGGGGCCGCGCGCAGGACCGCGAGCAGCCGCTGCTGACGCTCGATGGCACGCCGGTTGCGATCTTCCCACGCCCCGATCAGCGCGGCGGCGTCCATGGCGTCGGTGCCGCCGGTCAACACTTCGCCGGTCACGCTGCGCTGCAGCCCCGACAGGTCGTCCTCCATCGCGGCCCTGGCAAGCATCCCCCAGTGCTGGTCGCCGGGCAGCGCCGCGATCTTGGCGCGCAGCCACGGGATCCCGAGCCGCGCGGACACGTCGAAATAGACCTGTGCGACGCGTTCGACCGGCCGCCCGGCCGCGCTCCCGATCTCGACGATGTCGAGCGTCGAGTACAGCGCGTCGAGCGCGACGACGCGTGCCGCGATCGTCTGGGGCACGCCGCGTGACGTCAGCGAGCCCACGGCCGATTCGACGCGCGCGAGATCGGCGGCATCGGTGAGCTCCGGGAGGCGCTCCCGCAGCGCTTCGACGCGTGGCGTGAAGCGCGCGATGGTCGGCGTCATCTCTTCCGCGAGTCGCCGCGAGCGCAGGAACCAGGTCGTTCCGCGCTCGAGCGGACGGCCCGCGCCGACGAGCATCTCGGCCTGGACCGCGTCGTCGACACGATTGTCGAGCGCCTCGATGTCCTGCCACAGCGCCGGAAACCCGAAGATCTCGCGCGTCAGCAGGTACGCGCGGACGACCTCGTGCGCGCTCGCGCCGGTGGTCTCCATCAGCCGGTGCACGAAGGTGCTGCCGACGCGGTTCAGCATGCTGTTGACCACGTGCGTCGCGATGATCTCCCGCTTCAGCGGATGCCGGGGCATGTAGTCGGCATGGTGTCGCCCAAGCGTGGCCGGGAAATAGCGGACCAGCGCCGTCGCGACCCAGGGGTCGTCCGGCAGCTTCGACGCGACGAGCTCGTCGTAGAGCCAGATCTTGGCGTAGGCGAGCAGCACGGCGCCTTCGGGCGGCGTCAGGCCGCCCCCCGCCGCCCGGCGCGCCGCGAGATCGTCGTCGCCCGGCAGGTACTCGATCGCACGATTCAGCCTGCCGCCTTTCTCCAGGAACGCGATGAAGCGTTGCTGCGCGTCGAGGAGCTGGGGCGCGATGCGGTTCATCGCCGACAGCGCCTGCGTCTGGAAGTAGTTGTCACGCAGCACGAGTGCGGCGACCTCGTCGGTCATGTCGGCGAGCAGTCCGTCGCGCTGCTTTTCGGTCAGCTCGCCGTCGGACACCGCCAGCCCGAGCAGGATCTTGATGTTGACCTCGTGGTCCGAGGTGTCGACGCCCGCCGAGTTGTCGATCGCGTCCGTGTAGATCCGGCCGCCGGCCTGCGCATACTCGACGCGCCCGAGCTGCGTGCAGCCGAGGTTGCCGCCTTCGACGACGACCTTGCAGCGCAGCTCGCGTCCGTCGACGCGCAGCGCATCGTTGGCACGGTCGCCGACCTGTGCATGGGCTTCACCCGATGCCTTGACGTAGGTGCCGATGCCCCCGTTGTAGAGCAGGTCCACCGGTGCCTTGAGGATCGCGTTCACGAGCTCGGTCGGCGTCATCGCCTTCGCGTCGATCGCCAGCGCTCTCGCCACCTCGGGCGCGATCGTGATCGATTTCGCGCTGCGCGGATGCACGCCGCCGCCCGGTGAGATGACCCGCAGGTCGTAATCCGCCCACGACGAGCGCGGCAGCCGGAACATCCGCTCGCGTTCGGAGAGCGACGCCGCCGCATCGGGGTTGGGATCGAGAAAGATGTGACGGTGATCGAAGGCGGCGACCAGGCGGATGTGGCGCGACAGCAGCATCCCGTTGCCGAACACGTCGCCCGACATGTCGCCGATGCCGACGACGGTGAAGTCGCTCGCCTGGGTGTCGACCCCCATCTCGCGAAAATGCCTCTTGGCCGATTCCCAGGCACCGCGTGCGGTGATGCCCATCGCCTTGTGGTCGTAGCCGGCGGATCCGCCCGACGCGAATGCGTCGCCGAGCCAGAAGCCGTACTCGCGGCTGATGCCATTCGCGAAATCGGAGAACGTCGCGGTGCCCTTGTCGGCGGCGACGACGAGGTAGGGATCGTCGGGGTCGTGCCGGCGCACGCGCGCCGGCGGTACGGTCGCGTCGCCGACCCGGTTGTCGGTGAGGTCGAGCAGCCCCCGCAGGTAATCCTGGTAGCAGGCGATCCCTTCCCGCATGTATGCATCGCGGTCCGAGGGCGAGGGCGCGCGCTTCAGCACGAAGCCGCCCTTCGACCCGACCGGGACGATGACGGCGTTCTTGACCATCTGCGCCTTGACGAGCCCCAGCACCTCGGTGCGGAAATCCTCCGGCCGATCCGACCAGCGCAGGCCGCCGCGTGCGATCCTGCCCCCGCGCAGGTGCACGCCCTCGAATCGCGTCGAGTAGACGAAGATCTCGAACATCGGCCGCGGCTCGGGCAGCCCCGGCACTTTCGAAGGATCGAGCTTGAACGACAGGAAGCGTCGCCGCGCTCCGGCGGCGTCCCGGCACCAGCAATTGGTCCGCGTCGTCGCGAGGATCAGCGCCAGGTACTGGCGCAGCACGCGGTCCTCGGACAGGTTGTCCACGGCCTCCAGCGCCTGCTCGATCGCGCGGACCCGCTCGGCAGCCCGCGTGTTCGCATCGGCGCCCGCGTCGGGATCGAAGCGCAGCTTGAAGAGCTCCAGGAGCTGCGCAGCGACGCCGGGATGCGCGGCGAGCGTGGCCTCGATGAAAGGCTGCGAGAGCGCGAAGCCGATCTGGCGCAGGTATTTCGCATAGGCCCGCAGGATCGTCACGTCCTCGGCGGGCAGTCGCGCCGCGACCACGAGGCGGTTGAAATCATCGCACTCGACATCGCCACGGAACACGCGGGCGAACGCGTCCTCGAACACCGCATGCAGCGCGTCGACGTCGACCTCGGTGTCGCCGACCGACGCGATCATCCCGAGGTCATGGATCCAGATCGGCGCGCCGCCCTGCGGCGCCACGCGGTACGGGCGCTCGTCCAGCACCTTCATGCCCATCCGCTCGAGCATCGGCAGGCTGTCCGACAACGTGACTGGGGCGCCGAGCCGGAACAGCTTGAAGCGCAGGGCATCGGGCGCGGCCTCGAGCGGTCGGTAAAGGGACATCGCCAGCGGCTCGGACGGCGAGAGCCGCTCCATGGTCTCGATGTCGGGGACGGCCACGCGGGCCGCCGTATCCTCGCGATATCCGGCCGGGAACGCGCCGGCGTAGCGATGCGACAGCGCGCTGCCGCGCGCCTCGCCCACGGCG
>DAHUXO010000010.1 GCA_027307095.1 Betaproteobacteria bacterium
CTGCCCGACGACCTGCCGCTGGTGAAAGTCGATGCGACCCTGATCGAGCAGGCGCTCGGAAACCTGCTGGAGAACGCCGCCAGGCACACGCCTGCGGAGACCGTGGTCAGGGTGCGCGCGCAACGCAGGGAGGACGAAGTCGTCGTCACCGTCGAGGACTATGCCGGTGGGCTTTCCGACGCTGATCTCGAGCGCGTGTTCGCGAAGTTTCATCGCGGAACGGTCGAAGGCGCCGAAACCGGGATCGGCCTCGGGCTCGCGATCTGCCGCGCCATCGTCCGCCTGCACGGCGGGCGCACGTGGGCCGAGCGGATCCCGGGCGGGGGAACGGCATTCCGATTCACGCTTCCCCTGGAAGAGGCGCCTGCGATGCCGCCGGAATCCGCGTCCGATTGACATGGCCGAAGCGCGCCCCGCGATCCTCGTCATCGAGGACGAGCCCGAGATCAGGCGCTTTCTGCGCGCGGCTTTCGTGCTGGAAGGCTATCGGGTGGTCGAATCGGCGACGGGACGCCGCGGATCCGTCGATGCGGGGACGCACAAGCCGGATCTCGCGATCGTCGATCTCGCGCTGCCGGACGTCGACGGCGTCGAGGTGATCCGGCGCATCCGCGAGTGGTCGCCGATGCCGATCATCGTGCTGTCGGCGCGCGTCCAGGAGCGGTCGAAGATCGAGGCCCTCGACGCAGGCGCCGACGACTACGTGACCAAGCCTTTCGGCATCGGCGAGCTGCTGGCGCGCGTGCGGGCGGCATTGCGCGGCGCGGTGCGCCCGGCATCCGGATCGGCGACGCTGCGTTTCGGGAGCGCCGTCGTCGACCTCGAGCGGAGGACGGCGGCGCGCGACGGACAGGACATACGCCTGACGCCGATCGAATTCCGCCTGCTGGCGACGCTTGCGAAGCACCTCGGCATGGTCGTCACGCACCGGCAGCTGCTGACCGAGGTCTGGGGCCCGACGCATGCGGCCGACACCCACTACCTTCGGATCTACATGAAGCAGCTGCGCGACAAGCTCGAGGTCGATCCGGTGCGGCCACGCCACCTGCAGACGGAGACCGGAATCGGCTACCGCATGGTGGTGGACGAATAGGCCGCCGACGCGGGATGGAGGTCACGTAGAATCGCCGTCGATGGGCGACTACCCGCATCTGCTCGCACCGCTGGATCTGGGCTTCACGACGCTGCCCAATCGCGTGCTGATGGGATCGATGCATACGGGCCTCGAGGAGGCACCCGACGGTTTCGACCGGCTCGCGGAATTCTATGCGGCGCGCGCCCGCGGCGGCGTCGGCCTGATCGTCACCGGCGGCATCGCGCCCAACCTGTCGGGACGGCTCGAGCCGCGCGCTTCGCAACTCAGCTTCTCGTGGCAGCTGGCGAAGCATCGCCGGATCACCGACGCCGTCCACGCCGCCGGCGGGAGGATCGCGCTGCAGATCCTGCACGCGGGCCGCTACGCGTATCACCCGTTGTCCGTCGCGCCATCGGCGCTGCGCTCTCCGATCACGCCGTTCAAGCCGCGCGCGCTGACGCGCTGGGGCATCGGGCGCACGATCGCGGCCTACGCCCGCTGCGCGGCGCTTGCCCAGCAGGCGGGGTACGACGGCGTCGAGGTCATGGGCTCCGAGGGCTACCTGATCAACCAGTTCATCGCACCGAAGACCAACCTGCGCGACGACGAATGGGGCGGGTCGTTCGACAACCGCGTTCGTCTCGCGACGGAGATCGTGCGTCGCACGCGCGAGGCCGTGGGCGAGAAGTTCATCATCGTCTACCGCCTGTCGATGCTCGATCTGGTCGACGGCGGCAGCACCTGGGAGGAAGTGGTCGAGCTCGCGAAGCGGGTCGAGAGCGCGGGCGCGACGCTGATCAACACCGGCATCGGTTGGCACGAGGCGCGGATCCCGACGATCGCGACGATGGTGCCGCGCGCAGCGTTCAGCTGGGTGACCGCGAGGTTGCGCGGTGCGGTGAAGCTGCCGCTGATCACCACCAACAGGATCAACGATCCCTCGGTCGCCGAGGCGATTCTCGCCCGCGGCGACGCCGACATGGTGTCGATGGCACGCCCGTTTCTCGCCGATGCGGAATTCGTGATCAAGGCGGCGCGCGGCGAGGCCGCGTCGATCAATACCTGCATTGCCTGCAACCAGGCCTGCCTCGACCACATCTTCGAGCGCAAGATCGCCTCGTGCCTGGTGAATCCCTACGCCTGCCGCGAAACGGAGATGGCGCTGTTCCCCGCAGCGCTGCGCAGGCGCGTCGCGGTCGTCGGCGCCGGTCCCGCGGGACTCGCCTGCGCGACGACGGCGGCGGGGCGCGGGCACGACGTCACGTTGTTCGACGCGGCTTGCGCGATCGGCGGCCAGTTCAATCTGGCGCGAAAGATCCCCGGCAAGGAGGAATTCGCCGAGACGCTGCGCTACTACGCCAACCGCCTGGCCGCGCTGCGCGTCGACCTGCGCCTGGGCCGTGTCGCCGGCGTCGACGACCTGCGGGGCTTCGACGCGGTCATCCTGGCCACCGGTATCGTCCCGCGCCAGCCGGCGATCGAGGGTCTCGGGCATGCGAGGGTGGCGAGCTATGTCGAGATCGTCGACGGCCGCCGCAGCGCCGGACGCAGCGTCGCGATCATCGGGGCCGGCGGCATCGGCTTCGACGTCGCCGAGTTCCTGACGCACGCGGCGAATGGCGACGGGCACATGAGCACGGGCATGCGCAACGATCCCGCGATCGAGGCGTATCGCGCCGAATGGGGCATCGACCCGGCATACGCGAATCGGGGGGGCATCGGTCCTGCCAGTGAGCCTCCTCCGCTGCGCAAGGTATGGCTGCTGCAACG
>DAHUXO010000014.1 GCA_027307095.1 Betaproteobacteria bacterium
CGCGCCGGGTCGCGCGACCACGCACGATAGCGCTGGTAGGCGAGGTCGTCGGTGCAGAACTCGTCGCCGTGCGACAGCAGCGTGGGCGTTGCGTGGATGTCGACGATCGTCTGTTCGCCGAGCAGGATCGCGCCGGTCGCGAGCGCGAAATCCTCACCGAGCAGGAAATCGCGGTTGCCGCGCGCGACATAGACCGGAACGCCGGCGTCGGCCAGCGCACGCAGCGACTCGACGACCTCGCGCGCGAATGGCTCGCGGCATTGGTCGTCGCCGACCCAGGAGTCGAAGAGGTCGCCCAGGATGTACACCCCCGCCGCGCCACGCGCGGGGCCGCGGGTGAAGGCGTGGAAGGCGGCCGCCGTGGCCGGACGCTCGGGGGCGAGGTGTAGGTCCGAGAGCAGCAGCGTCGGTTTCATCGGCGAAAGCGCGCTGCTGCCCCGGTGGGGCGGTGATGCCTGTCGCTTCGCTCTTCGCCCATGCGTCCGAGAATCGGGGACCGATCCTGCCCCCGATTCAGGCGGCGGCGACTTCCTCGGCGTGCGTGATGACGACGTCCTCCCGGGGCACGTCCTGGTGGAATCCCGAGGTGCCGGTCGCAATGCCGGCAATCCGGTCGACGACGTCGGTGCCGCCAACGACCTTGCCGAAGACGCAGTAGCCCCAGCCCTGCGGGCTCGGCCCCTTGTAGTCGAGGAAGGCGTTGTCGGCGACATTGATGAAGAACTGCGCCGTCGCGGAATGCGGGTCGGACGTGCGCGCCATCGCGACCGTGTAGTGCGCGTTCTTGACCCCGTTCCCCGCCTCGTTGGCGACGGGCGCGCGCGTCGGCTTCTGCGACATCCCGGGGGTGAATCCCCCGCCCTGGATCATGAATCCCGGGATCACGCGATGAAACAGCGTGTTGTCGTAGTGCCCATCGCGAACGTACTGCAGGAAGTTCGCGACCGACGCCGGGGCATTCTCGGCGTCGAGCTCGAGCGTGATGTCGCCGTGGTTGGTATGCAGGATGACCATCGGTTATGCCTCAGTGGGATGGTGCGACGATGTGCGCCGACTTGATCATGATGCGCTCGACCGGAACGTCGGAGGGGAACGGGCCGCCGGGGCCGGTCTTCGCCTTGGCGATCCTGTCGACGACGTCCATGCCTGCGACGACCTTCCCGAACACGGTGTAGCCCCAGCCCTGCGGGTCGGGGGAATGGAAGTCGAGGCGCTTGTTGTCGGCGACGTTGATGAAAAACTGCGCGGTGGCCGAATTCGGGTCCCCGGTGCGCGCCATCGCCACGGTTCCGGGAACGTTCGACAGCCCCGCCTTGACGCTTTGCTCGGATTCGATCGGAACCGGCGGCCGCGTCGGCTTCTGCCAGAACTTGGCGTCGTAGCCACCGCCCTGGATCATGAAGCCCGCGATGACCCGATGGAATTGCGTCCCGTCGTAATGCTTGGCCTTGACGTAGTCGAGGAAGTTCTCGACGGTCTTCGGCGCCGCGTTGCGGAACAGCTCGAGCTTGATCACCCCGGCGCTCGTGTCCAGCTCGACTTCGGGGTTGGCCGCGAACGCGGGCAATGCAGCGACGCCCAGCGCGAGCGATGCGGCGATCAGGATACGGCGAAGCATGAACGACCTCCTCAGTCTCGTTGTGTCGGCGGGCCGCCGACGATGGCGGCCCGCAGGTTCGGGCTGGCGCGTTCCCGGTCGGGCCCCGCGGGTCATCTGCCCGGTGTTGCAGGGTTGCCCGGCGCCGGGGTGCCGTCCGCCGACCCGGTCCCGCCGGCCACCTCGGCCTCGCGGATCAGCTTCAGCTTGGCGGGCGCGCTGCGGTTGAGCTTGTCCAGTGCCACCGTGCGCTCGTACTCGACCTGCGCGAGCCGTGCGTAGACGTCGCCCAGGTTCTCGTGGGCGATCGCATAATCCGGGGCGGCCTGCACGGCGCGCTCCAGTTCGTCGCGCGCCAGCCGGTACTCGCCTTTCTTCGCGTAGAGGACCGCAAGATTGTTCCGAGGTTCGGGCAACTCCGGAAAATCGGCGACCAGCGCGCGGAACTGGGCGATCGCGTCGTCGGTCCTGCCCTCGTCGGTCAGTGCGATGCCCTTGACGAACCGCGCCTGCGCTTCGCGCGGGTGTTCCGCAGTGAGCTTGTCGAGCATCTCGATCGCCGCGGCGTATTGCTTGCGCTCGACGAGGTCGCTCGCCTTGCGCAGCGATTGGGTATAGGCCTTGCGCTCGGCATCGTTCATGCCGCGCGGATCCTGCATCGCCGCGGGCGGCTGCGCGGCGGTCGCGAGCGATGCCGCGGTGCCGATGCAGACGGCGACCACGAAGGCTGAGAGGCGGTGCAATCGGATGCTGGGCATCGGTGGGGAATGCGCGGCCGGCGTGGCGGCAGGTCCCGATTCTAGCGCAGGGCCCCCGAGGCCGATGTTGCGCGCAGCCTCGCGACCGTGTCCTCGATCAGGCGTCGCGCGATCGACACGGTGCTCGGCAGCTCGGCGGGAAGCCCGTCGGACGGAAACCAGCGCGCATCGGCGATCTCGTCGCCGTCGGGCGCAAGCTCGCCGCCCGCGTAGCGGGCCGTGAAGGCGATCATCAGCGAATGGGGAAAAGCCCACGACTGGCTCGCGAAGTATTCGAGGCCCGTGACCTCGATGCCGACTTCCTCGCGGACCTCGCGGTGGATGCAATCCTCGATCGTCTCGCCGGGTTCGACGAATCCGGCAAGCGCGCTGTACATCGGTTTCGGGAAGCGGCTCGCGCGCGCGAGCAGCACCTCGGTTCCGCGCGTGACCAGCACCATCATCGCCGGCGAGACCCGCGGGTAGGCGACATGGCCGCAAGCGGGGCACAGCTTCGCCCGCTCGCCTTGGCGCTCGCGCGTCGGCGTGCCGCAGCGCCCGCAGCAGCGGTGCGAGCGGTCCCAGTCGGCGACCTGGAAAGCGCGGGCGGCCACCGCGAGCAGGTCCTCGGGCAGGCGCAGGAACAGCGAGCGCAGGCCCGCGTAGCGACAGCCGGCGGGCTCGGGCGCGGCCTCCGGCACGGCGATCGCGACGCAGTCGATCCCGCGCAGGCGGCCGAGGTAGTGGCGATTCCCCGCGAGGCCCGTGCCCTCGAACTCGGCGAGCGTCGGCACCGTCGGTGCGCCTTCGTCACCGCAGACCAGCAGCTTCGCGTCGGCGAAAGCGAAGACCAGTGAATTGCCCGGCAACAGGGCAGGGGCGGCCTGCGCCGGCGCGAAGTCCGCGGGCGTATGCATCATGACGCAGGCGTCCGCATGTCGGCTACCGCGCCCGGCGCCCGTTCACGTTCGCTGTCATCATGTCGACGACGGGTCTAGGCCGAGAGATCCAGCGGCAGCTTGCGCAGCCGCCGGCCGGTGGCGGCGGCCAGTGCATTCGCGACCGCGGGCGCGATCGGGGGCACGCCGGGCTCGCCGACCCCGGTCGGGGCTTCGGCGGAGGGCACGATGTGAACCTCGATCGCCGGCATCTCGTTGATCCGCAGCACGCGGTAGTCGTTGAAATTCGACTGCTCGACCGCGCCGTTCCTGATCGTGATCTCGCCGTAGAGTGCGGCCGACAGCCCGTAGCCGATGCCGCCTTCCATCTGCGCACGCACGACGTCGGGGTTGACCGCCAGCCCGCAATTGACGGCGCAGACGACGCGATCGACGGTGA
>DAHUXO010000017.1 GCA_027307095.1 Betaproteobacteria bacterium
GCCAGCGCCGCTGCGCGAGTGCGAAGGCCGCAGTGTTCCATAGCATCGCCTGTCGTGCAACGCATTTGCATCGATTTTCGAATTTTCCGTTCCAGAATCCGATAGAATGCGAGAATGCCACGCAAGGAAGATAACGTTCCCGCCACGTTGCGCGCGTTTGCCGTGGTGGAGGCGCTCGCCCGCGCCGAACGGCCGGTCTCGCTCACCGACCTCGCCGACGATGCCGGGCTGCCCAAGCCCACGGTCTACCGCATGCTGGCGATGCTCGAGGACGCGGGGCTCGCGATGCGCGAGCCGGGCATGCGCCGCTATGCGCCGGGGCCGAGGCTTTCCGCGCTGGCGCGCGACGTCATGCACAACGGCAACTTCAGGGCCGCGCGCCACGCCGTCCTCGACCGGCTGGCCACCGAAATCCGCGAGACCTGCAACTTCACGATGCTCGACGGCGCGAGCGTCGTCTACCTCGACCGTGTGGAAGCCGCGTGGCCGCTGCGCATCAACCTGACCTCGGGCTCGCACGTCCCGCTGCATTGCACGGCCAGCGGCAAGCTGCTGCTGGCGATGCTGCCGAAATCCGCGCGCGAGCGCCTGGTGGCGCAGCTCGAGCTCACCGCGTTCACCGGGAACACGATCAGGGCGCGCAAGCGGCTGGAGCAGGAAATCGCGCGCATCCGGGCGCAGAAATACGCGGTGGACAACGAGGAGTACCACGCCGGACTCGTCTGCGTCGCCGTTCCGGTCCACGACCTGCGCAGGCGCGCGTGCGCGGCGATCGCCATGCACGCACCGATGTCGCGGATGCCCCTGGATCGCGCGCTCCTGCAGTTGCCCGCGCTGCGCGTCGCCGCCGAGGCGATGGCGGCGACCCTGGGCTGAGCGATCGCACCGCCGGCGTTGTCGTGGCAGGCCGCTTCGGATAGAATGCGCGGCTGATTTCGCAGGCGCGTAGCTCAGCTGGTTAGAGCACCACCTTGACATGGTGGGGGTCGTTGGTTCGAGTCCAATCGCGCCTACCAAGGACCCTGGATGGAGCGCCGCCTCGACCGGCGACCGACACGAAAGGCATGGTTATGACACCGCGAACGCGTGGAGGCCTGTCGTAGCACCGACGCGGTGTCGCTCGCGCTGACGGACCGGGGAACCGGGTACGTCCTCGATGAAAAGTGCGGCTCCGCCGCACTTTTTGTTTTTCCGGGTCCGTCCCGGATTTCCCGGAATGCGCAAATCCGGGACGGACCCCACCCGGAGGCTTCGGCCATGCCCGACATCAGATTGCCCGACGGCGCAGTCAAGCACTTCGACTCGCCGGTCACCGTCGCCGAACTCGCCGCCTCGATCGGCGCCGGCCTCGCCAAGGCCGCGCTCGCCGGCAAGGTCGACGGCAGGCTCGTCGACACCTCGTTCGTGATCGAAAGCGATGCGCAGGTGTCGATCGTCACCGAACGAGACGCCGAGGGCCTCGAGGTCATCCGCCACTCGACCGCGCACCTGCTCGCCTACGCGGTGAAATCGCTGTTCCCGGACGCGCAGGTCACCATCGGCCCGGTCATCGAGGACGGTTTCTACTACGACTTCTCGTTCAAGCGGCCGTTCACGCCCGAGGACCTCGCGGCGATCGAGAACAAGATGAGCGAGCTCGCGAAGAGGGACGAGCCGGTCACGCGCAGCCTGATGCCGCGCGACGACGCTGTCCGCCACTTCGAATCGATCGGCGAGCATTACAAGGCCGAGATCATCGCGTCGATCCCCTCGGACGAGCCCATTTCGCTCTACACCGAGGGCGCGTTCACCGACCTGTGCCGCGGGCCCCACGTGCCGTCGACCGGGCGCCTCAAGGTGTTCAAGCTGACGAAGGTGGCGGGTGCCTACTGGCGCGGCGACTCGAAGAACGAGATGCTGCAGCGGATCTACGGCACCGCGTGGACGAAGAAGGACGACCTCGATGCCTACCTGCACCGGATCGAAGAGGCGGAAAAACGCGACCACCGCAGGCTCGGCAGGCAGCTCGACCTCTTCCACCTGCAGGACGAGGCCCCCGGGATGGTGTTCTGGCACCCGAAAGGCTGGTCGATCTGGCAGCAGGTCGAGCAGTACCTGCGCGCCGTGTATCGCGACAACGGCTATCTGGAGGTGCGCACGCCGCAGGTCCTCGACCGCTCGCTGTGGGAGAAATCGGGCCACTGGGCGAACTACAGGGACAACATGTTCACGACCGAATCGGAGAAGCACGACTTCGCGATCAAGCCGATGAACTGTCCGGGCCACATCCAGATCTTCAATGCCGGCCTGCGCAGCTACCGCGACCTCCCGCTGCGCTACGGCGAGTTCGGCGCCTGCCATCGCAACGAGCCATCCGGCGCGCTCCACGGGATCCTGCGGGTGCGCGGGTTCACCCAGGACGACGGCCACATCTTCTGCACCGAGGACCAGATCCAGCCCGAGTGCGTCACCTTCCACGACCTCGCGTTGAAGGTCTATCGCGATTTCGGATTCGCCGACGTCGTCGTCAAGCTCGCTCTGCGGCCGACCCCGCGCATCGGCACCGACGAGCAGTGGGACAAGGCCGAGGAGGCGCTGCGCGCTGCGCTGCGCGCCTGCGGCGCGGAATGGAAGGAGCTGCCGGGCGAAGGCGCGTTCTACGGCCCGAAGATCGAGTACCACCTGCAGGACTCGATCGGCCGCCCCTGGCAGGTCGGCACCATGCAGGTCGACTTCCAGCTGCCGGGCCGGCTCGGCGCCGAGTACGTGGCCGCCGACGACACGCGGAAGGTCCCGGTGATGCTCCACCGCGCGATCGTCGGATCGCTCGAACGATTCATCGGCATCCTGATCGAAAATCACGCAGGCGCGATGCCGCTGTGGCTCGCGCCGGTCCAGGCGATGGTCCTGACGATCACCGACCGGCAGCGGGAATACGCGGGCCAGGTCGCGAAGGCGCTGCGCGACGCCGGTCTGCGCGTGACCTCCGATTTGCGCAACGAGAAAATAACCTATAAAATTCGAGAACATAGCCTCCAGAAGCTTTCCTATCAGCTGATCGTGGGCGATAAGGAAGAGCAGAACCAGACGGTGGCTGTGCGTACCCGCAGCGGCGAGGATCTGGGGACGATGTCCCTTCCCGCCTTGCTCTCCCGCCTCCAGGCGGAAGTGGCAGGAAAAACCCATTAGAATCAATGGATTTTCCTCAATTCGCGGGCCTATTGAACAGACGGAGATAACGCAATAGCACTGGACAAGCAGCATCAACGACTGAACGGCGAGATCAACGCCCCCGAAATCCGACTCGTCGGAATTGAAGGTGAGCAGCTCGGCATCGTCTCGCTCTCCGAGGCCCTGGCTAAGGCGGAGGCTGCCGAGCTCGATCTGGTCGAGATCGCCCCGATGGCGCAGCCACCGGTCTGCCGGATCATGGATTACGGCAAATTCAAGTACCGGGAGGCGAAGAAGCAGCACGAGGCGAAGCTCAAGCTGAAGCAGATCCAGGTCAAGGAAGTGAAATTCCGGCCTGGAACCGACGAAGGCGACTACAGGATCAAGCTGCGAAACCTGACCCGCTTCCTCGCGGAAGGCGACAAGGCGAAGGTGACGCTGCGGTTCCGCGGCCGCGAGATGGCACACCAGGAATTCGGGGTGCGCCTGCTCGAACGGATCCGCAGCGACCTCGATCCGTACGCCGTCGTCGAACAGTTTCCGAGGCTCGAAGGCCGGCAAATGGTGATGCTGCTGGCCCCGAAGAAGACGCTCGCAAAGACGCATCACCCTGACAAGCCCGAGGACGGTGCGCCGCAAGGCGCCAAAGCCTCTCCGCCGGACAAGCCGCGCGAGAGCACCGCCGTGGGTGACAAACAATAGGAAACGGCATCATGCCGAAGATGAAGACCAAGTCGGGCGCCAAGAAGCGCTTCCGCGTACGCGGCAGCGGTTCGGTCAAGCGCTCGCAGGCGTTCAAGCGCCACATCCTCACCAAGAAATCGACCAAGAACAAGCGGCAATTGCGCGGCGCGGCGGCCGTCCATGCGACGAACGCCAATGCGGTCGCAGCGATGCTGCCCTACGCGTAAGGAGCCGCCATGCCTCGAGTCAAACGTGGTGTGACCGCCCGCGCGCGGCACAAGAAAGTCCTCGCCCAGGCCAAGGGGTATCGCGGCCGCCGGAGCAGCGTCTACCGCATCGCCAAGGAAGCGGTGATGAAGGCCGGCCAGTATCAGTACCGCGACCGCCGGCAGAAGAAGCGCGAATTCCGCGCCCTGTGGATCGCGCGGATCAACGCCGCCGCGCGCGAACTCGGCCTGTCGTACAGCGCGTTCATGAACGGGCTGAAGAAGGCGTCGATCGACATCGACCGCAAGGTGCTGGCCGAGCTCGCCGTCCACGACAAAGCGGCTTTTGGCAAGATCGCGGAGCAGGCGAAGGCCTCCCTCGCCTGACCGATCCGCGCAAACGACAGGGAGGCGAAACCCGCCTCCCTTTTTTGTTTCTGCGCCCCGCCCAACGGACACGGACCCGGCCATGCAGGATGACGGACTCAACGCGATCCTAGACTCGGCGCTGGCCGATTTCGCCGCATGCACCGACCCCGCCGGACTCGAGAACGCCAAGGCGAAATACCTGGGCAAGGCGGGCGCGCTGACGACCCGGCTGAAAGGCCTCGGCCAGCTGCCGCCGGCGGAGCGCGCGGCAGCCGGCGCCGGGATCAACGCGGCGAAAGCGCGGCTCGAGGACGCGCTCGCAGCACGGCGCGAGGCGCTGGCCGAGGCGAAGCTCGCCGCGCAGCTCGGCGCCGACGCGCTCGACGTTTCGCTGCCCGGGCGCGGGCGCGGCACCGGCAGCCTGCATCCGCTGACCCGCACCCTCGAGCGGATCGAGACGCTGTTCCGCTCGCTCGGTTTCGACGTCGCCGACGGACCCGAGATCGAGGACGATTTCCACAATTTCACGGCGCTGAACATGCCGGAAAACCATCCTGCGCGCTCGATGCACGACACCTTCTACGTCGACGGCGGGATGGTGCTGCGCACGCACACGTCGCCGATCCAGATCCGCTACATGGAGACGCAAGCACCGCCGATCCGGATCATCGCCCCCGGGCGCGTCTACCGGGTCGACAGCGACGCGACGCATTCGCCGATGTTCCACCAGGTCGAGGGACTGTGGATCGCCGACGACGTCTCCTTCGCCGACCTGAAAGGCGTGTTCAGCGAGTTCCTGCGCAATTTCTACGAGCGCGACGACGTGACGCTGCGCTTCCGTCCGTCGTTCTTCTCGTTCACCGAGCCCTCCGCCGAGATCGACATGCGCTTCGGCGACGGCGGCTGGCTGGAGATCGCGGGCGCCGGGCAGGTGCATCCGAACGTGCTGCGGATGGTGAACATCGACCCCGAGCGCTGGCAGGGCTTCGCGTTCGGCATGGGGCCCGACCGTCTCGCGATGCTGCGCTACGGCGTCGACGACCTGCGCCTGTTCTACGAGAACGACCTGCGCTTCCTGCGGCAGTTCGCGTAAGCCGCGCCGGACGATGCCGATCGGAACGCAACGATGAAATTCTCCGAACGCTGGCTGCGCACGCTGGTCGATCCGCCGCTCGACACGGCCGGGCTGTGCGATGCGCTGACGATGGCGGGGCTCGAGGTCGAGGAGGTCGCGGCCGCCGCCCCGCCATTCTCGGGCGTCGTGGTCGGCAGGATCGAAAGCGTCGAAAAGCACCCGGACGCAGACCGCCTGCGCGTGTGCACGGTGGATGTCGGCGGCCCCGGGCGCCTCACGATCGTCTGCGGCGCGCCGAATGCGGCCGCGGGACTGCTCGTCCCCTGCGCCGTCGACGGTGCGCGGCTTCCCGGCGGCCTCGCGATCCGCCGCACGAACATGCGCGGCGTCGAATCGCAGGGCATGCTGTGCTCGGCGCGCGAGCTGGGACTGTCGGAAGACGCGGGCGGGCTGCTCGAGCTGCCCGCGACGCTCGCCCCGGGACGCGACCTGCGGCAGGCGCTCGCGCTCGACGACGCGCTGATCACCATCAAGCTCACCCCGAATCGGCCCGACTGCCTGTCGATGGCCGGCATTGCGCGCGAGGTCGCCGCGATCACCGGCGCGCGCCCCGCATTGCCGGCGATCGAGCCCGTGCGCATCGACAGCGACGCGACGCGCGGCGTGAGGATCGAGGACGAGGACGCCTGCCCGCGCTTCGCGTCGCGGATTATCGAAGGCATCGATGCGCGCGCGCCGACGCCGGCGTGGATGAAGGAGCGCATCGAGCGCTCGGGCATCCGGTCGATCTCGGCCGTCGTCGACATCACGAACTACGTGATGCTGGAGCTCGGCCAGCCGCTGCACGCCTACGACGCGCGGCTGCTGGCCGGCGACATCGTCGTGCGCTTCGCGCGCGAAGGCGAGCAGCTGACGCTGCTGAACGGACAGACGCTCGATCTCGAGCCAGACCTGCTGCTGGTCTGCGACGGCGCCAAGCCGCTGGGGCTCGCGGGCATCATGGGCGGCGAGCATTCCGGCATCGCCGGCGACACGACGACGGTGTTTCTCGAGGGCGCGTTCTGGAATCCCGCGGTCATCCAGGGCAAGATGCGCCGCCTCGGTTTCGCCAGCGACGCCGGCTACCGCTTCGAGCGCGGCGTCGATTTCGCGCTCGGGCCCGCCGGCGTCGAGCGCGCGACCCAGTTGATCCTCGACGTCTGCGGAGGCCGCGCCGGTCCGCTGTCGGACATCACCGGTCCGCTGCCTCCGCGAAACGCCATCCTGCTGCGCAGCGCGCGAGCCACCCGGCTGCTGGGTGTCGCGTTGCCGCCCGACACCATCGCCGACGTGTTCCGGCGACTCGCCCTGCCGTTCGTGCGCCAGGGCGACGACTTCATCGTCACGCCGCCCTCCTACCGCTTCGACCTCGCGATCGAGGAAGACCTGATCGAGGAAGTGGCGCGCATCCACGGCTACGATGCGATCCCGACGGCGCCCGGCACCCACCTGCAGCAGATGTTGCCCGCCCCCGAGGGCACGCGGGGTGTCGGGACGCTCCGGCACCACCTCGCCGCGCTCGACTGGCAGGAAGTCATCACCTTCAGCTTCGTCGCGTCCGGCGTCGAGGCGGCACTCGATCCCGGGGGCAAGCCGCTCGCCGTGCTGAACCCGATCGCCGCCCAGCTCGACGTCATGCGCACGACCCTGCTTCCCGGCCTGATCGAGGTGCTGCAGACCAACCTCAAGCGCAAGCTCCCGCGCATCCGGATCTTCGAGGCCGGGCGCATCTTCGCGCGCGAGGGCCTCGCTCAGCCGGTGCGGATCGGGGGCCTCGCGTTCGGCCCGGCAGATCCCGAGCAGTGGGGTGCAGCGCTTCGCCAGGTCGATTTCTTCGACGTCAAGGGCGACCTCGAGGCGCTCGCGGCGCCGCTGTCCCTGACCACACGGTCATTGCCGCGCCCTTGGTTGCACCCCGGGCGCAGCTCCGAACTCATGATCGATCGCAAACCCGCGGGTTGGGTCGGCGAGCTGCATCCGCGACTCGTCCGGCACTTCGACCTGCCGTCCCCGCCCATCGTGTTCGAGCTGGACGCGACGGCGCTGTCGAGCCCGCCTCTGCCGCAAGGCCATCCCGTGTCGCGGTTCCCGGCCGTCCGGCGGGATATCGCAATTATTATCAACGAAAACATTGCAGTGCAGGATATTCTTGATGTACTGGGAAAAGTTAAGCCTGCCTCGGTCGAAAGCCTGCGGATATTCGACGTCTATCGCGGCCCCGAACTGCCAAGTGGTCGGAAAAGCGTTGCGATTCTTGTGCTTATGCGGGATACTCAACGTACTTTGACCGACGAGGACAGCGACGCGACCGTTGCGCTGCTCCTGTCAACCCTGCAGGACCGTTTCGGCGCCACGCTGCGATAACTGGACCCCCGATGACGCTCACCAAGGCCGAGCTGGCCGATCTGCTCTTCGAGCAACTGGGCCTGAACAAGCGCGAAGCCAAGGACATGGTCGAGCGCTTTTTCGAGGAGATCCGCACCGTGCTGGAGGAAGGTCGCAGCGTCAAGCTGTCGGGCTTCGGGAATTTCCAGCTCCGCGAAAAGCCCCAGCGCCCCGGGCGCAACCCCAAGACCGGCGAGGAGATTCCGATCACCGCCCGGCGCGTCGTCACGTTCCA
>DAHUXO010000133.1 GCA_027307095.1 Betaproteobacteria bacterium
CACGCCGTGGAACGGTTCGTCGATCAACACCGTCACCGGCGGCGCCGATTCCCAGGATCTTCCGCTGCCTTTGCTGCTCGCGGCCGCCATCGCGCTGGCCGCGGGCCCGCTGTTCGTCATCGCGCGGCGCCGTGTTGCCGCGACGCGCGCCGCCACTGCAGCCGCCGTGATCGCAGTCACTCTGGGAGCGTGGCTCGTCCTCGACCTGCGCTGGACCGCGCAACTGCTGCGGCAGGTCGTGGCAACTGCACAGCAATACGCGGGCAAGGACTGGCGCGAGCGGCACCTCGCCGCCGAGGATGGGGCGCTGTTCGCGTTCATCGACAAGGTGCGCAGGTTGCTGCCGGACAGGCAGGTGCGCGTATTCGTCGTCGCCGATGCCGATTACCTCCGCGCGCGCGCCGTCTACCATCTCTACCCGTACAACGCCTGGTACGTGCCGGCGCAGAACATGCTGCCTCCGGTGGACAGGCTGCACAAAAGAGACTGGATCGTCGTGTACCAGCGCCGCGGCGTGCAATACGACGCCGCGGCGCACCGCCTGCGCTGGGATGGCGGCGCGACGGTCGCGGCCGATCTCGAGCTGGCCGATCACGGCGGCGCGCTGTTCGAGGTCCGGTGACGGAAGGCATGCGAGCGGCACGATGATCGATGCACTTCGCCTCATCGCCGGCTGGGCCCTGCCGTGGCTGCTGGGCATCGCGCTGGTCGCGTCGCTGCAGGGCCGCGCCGACCGCGCGCAGCCGGCCGGCGAGGCCGCATGGACCGTCGGCTGCGGATTCTTCGTCGGCGCCTTCGTGCTGACGCTGTGGATGCGCGCGCTGTCGATGCTCGGCCTGCGCTTCTCGGTTGCGGCAGTGGCCCTGCCGCTCGCCGTCGCCGCGCTCGCGCTCGGCGCCCTCGCATGGCGCAGGCAGCGCAGGTCGAACGTCTCGCGCGATCCGGAGGAATTGCCCGGGGTGCCCGCGTCAGCCGCCGTGCCCGCATCAGCCGGCGTGTCCCCGTCAGCCGCCGTGCCCGGCCCGCCCGCGTCCCGCGCACTGCGCGTCCTGGGGTTCGGCATCGCCGGATGGATCGCGCTGCGCTTCGTCCTGCTGCTGCTCGAAGTGCTGTGGATCCCGCTCTACCCCTGGGACGCGTGGGTCCAGTGGGCGACCAAGGCACGCGTCTGGTACGGCATGGGGCGGATGGTGCCGTTCGTCCATTCCGATCCGTGGTTCGCGGCGAACGGCGCCGCATGGTTCGACGCGGCACCCAACTACCCCGCGACCGTGCCTCTGTGGCAGGTCTGGTCGAGCCTCGCGCTCGGCCGCTGGGACGACGCGCTGATGAACCTGCCCTGGTGGCTCGTCGCCGTCGCGCTCGCCATCGCAGTGTACGGGCTGCTGCGTGCTTCCGGTGTCTCGGCACTCACCGCGATCGTCGGCGCGTGGCTCGTCTCGTCGCTGCCGCTCGCCAACGTGCACGTCGCGCTCGCCGGCTACGCCGACCTGCCGATGGCAGCGTATTACGCGCTGGCAGCCCTCGCGCTGTGGCGCTGGACGCTGTCGCGCCGCTGGCCCGAGGCCGCGCTCGCGCTGCTGCTGGCGCTGGCCTGCCCGACGATCAAGACGCCGGGCATCGTGTGGGCGCTGACGCTCGTCCCCGCCGCCATGGTCGCGCTGTGGCCGCGGCGCGGGCTGCGGGTCGTCGGCATCGGCTTCGCGGGGGCGCTG
The DNA here is from genome assembly GCA_027307095.1 of Betaproteobacteria bacterium. Lineage (GTDB taxonomy): Bacteria > Pseudomonadota > Gammaproteobacteria > Burkholderiales > Casimicrobiaceae > VBCG01. The sequence goes on from DAHUXO010000133.1 coordinate 1,716, forward strand.
TTCGCATTGCTCGTGCTGGCACGCACGCATCCGCTCGTCCTCGGGTATCGGCTGCATCTCGATTTCGCGCCCGCCTGGGAAGGCCTCGTCGACAGCTTCTTCCTGCTGGGCAACTGGCATCTGCTCTGGTATGCGGCGATCGCCTGCACGATCGTCGCCTGGCGCGACTTGCGGTCGCCACGGCTGCTGCCGCTCGGCGTCACGATCGGCGCCGGCTTCGCGTTCCTGGCGGTCGTGTTCGCCTTCACCAACGCCCGCAACTGGGTGTCCAACCAGACGACGATCAATCGGGCAGTGCTGCACATCGCGCCGCTGGTCGCCGTGTGGACGGTGCTCCTCGCACGCCAGTGGCTCGACCGCAATCGCGCGTGCCGGGATGCCGCGCCGGTGCCCCCTGAACGAGGGCCTGTTCAGGCCATGTCCGCAAGCCTGCACGGGCCCTAGGTCGTGCGCGAGCTTCGCGACGTCACGCTGGCGTGCATCGACACCGCCAACCACGCGCTGGCGCTGCGCGCCCTCGAGCTGTCGCGCCGGGCGCTGGCATTCGGGCGCACGCTGCTGCTGACCGACTCGATTCCGGCCGGCATCGACCCGCCGCCGGGAATCGACGTCGTCGCGATCGAGCGCCTCGCTTCGCGCGACGACTATTCGCGCTTCGTGCTGAAGTCGCTGCTCGCGCACGTCGCGACGCGCCACGTCCTCCTCGTGCAATGGGACGGCTACGTCGTCAATCCCGCGGCATTCGACGACGAGTTCCTGTCGGTCGACTACATCGGCGCGAAGTGGTTCTGGCACGACGATGCGATGCGCGTGGGCAACGGCGGCTTTTCGCTGCGGTCCCGGAAGCTCCTCGAGGCGCTGCAGGATCCCCGCATCACGCTGGTCGAGGCCGAGGACGTGACGATCTGCCGCGCGTTCAGGCCGCTGCTCGAGCGCGAGCACGCAATCCGCTTCGCCAGCGAGGCGCTCGCCGACCGCTTCGCCTTCGAGGCCGCCTATCCGGCGGGCATGCCTTTCGGATTCCACGGGCTGTACAACTTCTGCCGCGTCGTCGCGCCCGACGAGCTCGCCGCGCTGGCGCCGCGATTCTCCGATGCAATCGCGGCGTCGCCGCAGCTCGGGCAGCTCATCCGCAACTGCATCGCGCTGGGGCAATGGGCGCCCGCGGCGGCGCTCGCGCACCGGCGCCTCGCGGCGCTGCACGACGATGCCGAAGCGAAGGCGCTGCTGGCGCGCGCCGAGGCCGGGCTCGCACAGGGACCCGCGGTCGGACGCAACGACCCCTGCCCCTGCGGCAGCGGCAAGCGCTACAAGCAATGCCACGGCGCGCTGGGCGGACCGGCAGCGGGCGCGACGGCATCGGGGTCGGGGTCGGCGTCCACAGCGTCCGCGCATCCGCCTTCGCCCGTGCAATCGGCGCCGCCTTCCTCCAGCGCTGCCGCGGCACTGGCGCAGCAGGGGATCGATGCGCATCGCCGCGGTGACGTCGATGCCGCCGAGCGCGCGTATCGCGCCGCGCTCGCGCAAGACGCCGAACAGCCGCTTGCGCTGCACTACCTCGGTGTCGTCCTGTATCAACGCGGGCGTGCTGCGGAAGCCCTTCCATCGCTCGAGCGAGCCGCCGCACTGGTCCCGCGCGAACCCGAATTCCACAACAACCTGGGCCTCGCGCTCGCCATGCTCGACCGCAACGAGGACGCGGTCGCCGCCTACCGGCGTTCGCTGGCGCTCAAGCCGGACCACGCGACGGCGTGGAACAACCTCGGTCTCGCACTGCAGGCGATGAACCGCCTTCCGGAAGCCATCGAGGCGTTCCGCCGCGCGCTGGAGTCCGCCCCCGGGTTCGCGCATGCCCACTGGAACCTCGCATTGGCGCTGCTCGCCCACGGCGACGATGCGGAAGGCTGGCGCGAGTACGAGTGGCGGCTGCGCCTGCCGGAGCTTGGCGGACGCGCAAGCCCGCCTCCCGCCCCGCGCTGGCAGGGCGAGGACCTGGCGGGAAAGACGCTGCTGGTCACCACCGAGCAGGGCCTGGGCGATGCGCTCCAGTTCGTGCGCTACACGGCGAGGCTCGCCGCCCGCGGCGCACGCGTCATCGTGCAGGCGCTTCCTCCGCTGCGGCGACTGCTGGCGAGCGCCCCCGGCGTCGCGTCGACCATCGCCGCTGGCGATGTGCTCCCGGAATGCGATTTCTCGATTCCGCTGCTGTCGGTCCCGGGCGCGCT
>DAHUXO010000023.1 GCA_027307095.1 Betaproteobacteria bacterium
ATGCCCCCGTGCGGAGGTGCGCCGTAGCGCAGCGCATCGAGGAGGAATCCGAACTTCCGCTGCTGGTCCTCGACGCCGATCCCCAGCGCCTCGAACACGCGCGCCTGCACTTCGGGGCGATGGATCCGCACCGAGCCGCCGCCGATCTCCCAGCCGTTAAGCACGACGTCGTAGGCCTTGGCCAGTGCATTCGCAGGGTCCGTGGCGAACCGGTCTTCATGACCGTCCTTGGGCGCGGTGAACGGATGGTGGCGCGCTGCCCACGCGCCGGTCGCGTCGTCCTGCTCGAACATCGGGAAGTCCACGACCCACAGCGGCCGCCACCCGGTTTCGACGAGGCCGCGCTGATGGCCGATGCGCGCGCGCAGCGCCCCCAGTGCGTCGTTTACGACCTTCGCGCGGTCGGCGACGAAGAACAGCAGGTCGCCCGAGGCCGCACCGGTGCGCTCGAGTATCGCCCGCAGCGTGTCGGGCGCCAGGAACTTGACGATCGGCGACTGCAGGCCTTCCTCGTTGGGCTTCGACGCGTCGTTGACCTTGATCCAAGCCAGCCCCTTTGCGCCGTAGACGGCGACGAAAGGCGCGCAGTCGTCGATCTCCTTGCGCGTCATCGCGCCGCCTCCGGGCACGCGCAGGGCCGCGACGCGGCCGTTCGGCAGGTCGGCTGCGCTGCGGAAGACCTTGAAGTCGACGCCCTTCATCAGGTCGGTCAGCTCGGTCAGCTTGAGCGGAATGCGCAGGTCGGGCTTGTCAGAGCCGTAGTCGCGCATCGCGTCGGCGAAGCTCATGATCGGGAACGGGTCGGGCAGGTCGACGGACAGCGCATCGCGGAACATCGACCGCACCAGGCCCTCCATCATCTGCCGTATCTCGAGCTCGTCGAGGAACGAAGTCTCGACGTCGATCTGCGTGAACTCGGGCTGGCGGTCGGCGCGCAGGTCCTCGTCGCGGAAGCACTTGACGATCTGGTAGTAGCGGTCGAACCCCGCCATCATCAGCATCTGCTTGAACAGCTGGGGCGATTGCGGCAGGGCGTAGAACTGGCCGTGGTGGATGCGCGAAGGCACCAGGAACTCGCGCGCGCCCTCGGGCGTCGATTTGTAGAGCACCGGCGTCTCGATGTCGATGAAGCCTTGCGCGTCGAGGTAGCGGCGCGCCGCCGTTGCCGTGCGGTAGCGCAGCATCAGGTTCTTCTGCATCGCCGGCCGGCGCAGGTCCATGACGCGATGCTCGAGGCGCACGGTCTCCGACAGGTTCTCGTCGTCGAGCTGGAACGGGGGCGTCGGCGAGGCGTTGAAGATCTCGATCGAGTGGGCGACGACCTCGATCTCGCCCGAGACGAGATTGGGGTTGACCGTGCCTTCGGGACGCCGCCGCACGTGGCCTTCCACCGCGATGCAGTATTCGTGGCGGAGCTTTTCGGCGAGCCCAAAGCTTTGCGCACGGTCCGGGTCGAAGACGATCTGCACCAGGCCCTCGCGATCGCGCAGGTCGACGAAGATGACGCCGCCGTGGTCGCGTCGCCGGTGGACCCAGCCCATCACGGTGATCGTCTGGTCGAGGTATCGGCGGTCGATGCGGCCGCAATAGTCAGTTCGCTTCAAATCGATCTCCGGCAGGTGCAGCGGTCAGTGGAGTGGATGAGAGTGGAGGGCGAAATGGATATGCGCGCGGCGCCGCCGGCAGATGACACCGGCTGGCGGGCCGCGCCGGGTCAATTTCGGGGGTCCGGGACTGACGTCCCTGTCGAGGGTGCTGCCGGCGAGATCGTGGCGTCCGTCTGCGTCGCGGGCGATCCGGGCTTGGCCGCGCGCGCGCTCACGCGTGGCGCGACGACGCCCATCGAGATGATGTACTTGAGCGCCTCGTCGACGGTCATGTCGAGCTCGCGCACCTGCGAGCGCGGCAGCATCAGGAAGTAGCCGCCGGTCGGATTCGGCGTCGTCGGCACGTAGACGCTCACGTGCTCGCCCGGCAGATGCGGTGCCACCGACGCGGCGGGCGTCCCGGTCTGGAACGCGATGGTCCAGCTCCCCGGGCGGGGGAATTCGACCAGCAGCGCCTTGCGAAACGCGTTGCCCTTTTTCGACAGCAGGGTGTCGCTGACCTGCTTGACCGACGAGTAGATCGACTTGACGAACGGAATGCGCCCGAGCAGCGATTCCCATCCGCGAATGACGCGCTGGCCGAAGAAATTCGCGGCCACGACACCGGTCGCGAGCAGGATCAGGAACGCAACGACGACGCCCAGGCCCGGTATGTCGAATCCGATCAGCGCGCGAGGCTGCAGGTTCCGGGGCAGGACCAGCAGGATCTGGTCGATCGAGGTCAGCAGCCAATGGACGACCCAGATCGTGATGCCGAGCGGCACCCAGACGAGCAGGCCTGCGATCAGGTAGCGCTTCATCGCCCCGGCGTGCGTCGACGTCCGGAGGCAGGTGTCGACTCCGGCGCTGCAGGGGAGGGCGCGTCGAGGCTCACGTCGATTCCGGTCAGGCCCCGCCGCTGCCGCCCGACGTCGTGCCCGGCGCCTTGGCCGTGGTCGCTGCAGGGCCGGCGGCTGGCTTGCCGTCGCCCGATTTGGCGTCGCCGGACTTGCCCTTGTCCGGTGCGCTTTCGGTCTTCCCGGCGGATCCCGCGTCGCCACCGCCGGCACCCGGCGGCGCGGCGTCCGAGGTCTTGGCGCTCCCGGTCTTGGCGGTGGCTTTGGCACCGCTGTTGCGGAAGTCGGTGACGTACCACCCCGAGCCCTTCAACTGGAAGCCGGCGGCGGATACGAGCTTCTGGAGATCCGCCTTGTGACACGCAGGGCACTCGGTGAGCGGTGCATCGGACAGCTTCTGCAGCGCTTCGAGTTCATGCCCGCAAGAGGCGCATCGGTATTCGTAGATCGGCATGATCCCGGGTGTTTCGCCGCCTGTGAAAGGCTCCGCGAAGCAATTGATTAAAAAAGAATAATTATACCGCAACCGCGAGGCTCGCGCGCGCCGCCTTCGCAGTCCGCCGTCGGCGGTCCCGGGGCCGCCGTGTGAATCGCGGCGAGACCGCCGCCCGGGCGCAGCGGCGCGCGCATCGGCACGCAAACTGCCTTATCCTTGCGCTTTTGCGTGGCGTGCGCGACCCATGGCCGATCACTGGATCTGGTGGATTCTGGCGACGATGCTGATCGGCGCCGAACTGATGAGCGGCACGTTCTATCTGGTCGCAGTCGGCATCGCATTCGCGATCGGCGGCGTCGCCGCGTGGCTGGGCGCCTCCACCCCGCTGCAGCTTCTGGTCGCCGGCGTGCTGGCGGTGGCGGGAGCGAGCGTCGCCCACCTGTGGCGGCGCCGTCACGGCGAGCCACCACGCCAGCCGGGCCTCGACATCGGCCAGTCCGTTCGCGTGCGTACGTGGCACGCCGACGGCACGGCGCGTGTCGACTATCGCGGCACGCAATGGGACGGCGTTCCCGAATCCGCGCAGACGCCACGCAACAACACGATGTACATTGTCGCGACGCGCGGCTCGACGCTGGTGCTCGGCGCGTCGCCCCCGTAGCCTGGTCATCGCGGCGTTTCGCGTCAGCCGCAACGAAGCCGCATCCATCCCGGAGGTCGTCCATGCAGGCCGGATCGTCGCTCGTCACGTTCGTGCTGTTCGTCGTGGTGCTCATCGCGATCGTCAAGACGATCCGCGTCGTTCCGCAGCAGCGCGCCTGGGTCGTCGAGCGCCTCGGGCGCTTCCATGCCGTGCTGCAGCCGGGGCTGAACTTCGTGTTCCCGATCGTCGACCGGATCGCCTACAAGCACGACCTGCGCGAGATTCCGCTCGACGTCCCGCCGCAGGTCTGCATCACCAGGGACAACACCCAGCTGCAGGTCGACGGCATCCTGTATTTCCAGGTGACCGACGCAAGGCTCGCCTCCTACGGCTCGTCGAACTACGTGGTCGCGATCACGCAGCTCGCGCAGACGACGCTGCGCAGCGTCATCGGCCGGATGGAGCTCGACCGCACGTTCGAGGAGCGTGACCAGATCAACGCCGCCGTCGTCAATGCGCTGGATGCCGCCGCGCCGAGCTGGGGCGTCAAGGTGCTGCGCTACGAGATCAAGGACCTGACGCCGCCGGCCGAGATCCTGCGCGCGATGCAGGCGCAGATCACCGCCGAGCGCGAGAAGCGGGCGGTCATCGCCACGTCCGAGGGCAAGCGCCAGGAGCAGATCAACATCGCCCAAGGGCAGCGCGAAGCCGCGATCGCCAGGTCCGAAGGCGAGAAGCAGGCGGAGATCAACAACGCCCAGGGGCAGGCGGCGGCGATCCTCGCCATCGCAGAGGCCAACTCGAAGGCGATCCGGCAGGTCGCGGAGGCGATGGCCTCCCCCGGAGGCACCGGCGCGGTGAACCTGAAGATCGCCGAGCAGTACATCGCCCAGTTCGGGAACCTCGCGAAGACGACGAACACGCTGATCCTGCCGGCCAATGTCGCCGATGTCGCAGGCCTGATCGCGACCGCGATGACGGTCGTCAAGTCGGCGCCGGCCAACGGATAGCGGGAATCGCGATGGACCTCCGCGGAAGCACGTTCATCGTGACCGGCGGCGCGTCGGGCCTGGGCGCGGCGACGGCGCGGATGGTCGTCGAAGGCGGCGGACGCGTGGTCATCGCCGACCTCAACGAGGAGGCCGGTCGCGCGCTGGCCGGCGACCTCCCGGCGGCGGCGCGGTTCGTCCGCACCGACGTCGGCGACGAGGCGAGCGCCAGTTCGGCGGTGGCCGCGGCCGTGGGCGAATTCGGCGGCGTCCACGGGCTGGTCAACTGCGCCGGCATCGTTCACCAGGAGAAGGTCGTCGGCCGGGACGGCCCGCATACGCTCGCGGGCTTCGCGCGGGCGATCGGAATCAACCTGACCGGCACCTTCAACATGATCCGGCTTGCCGCCGATGCGATGGCGAAGAACGCCCCGAACGCCGGGGGCGAGCGTGGCGTGATAGTCAACACCGCGTCGGTCGCCGCCTTCGACGGCCAGATCGGGCAGGCGGCCTACAGCGCGTCCAAGGCTGGCGTCGTCGGCATGACGCTGCCGATCGCGCGGGAGCTCGCGCGCCTAGGGATTCGCGTGATGACGGTCGCACCCGGCATTTTCGAGACGCCGATGGTCGCAGGGTTTTCGCAGGAACTGCAGGACGCGCTCGGCAGGATGGTGCCGTTCCCGCCGCGGCTCGGCAAGCCTGCGGAGTTCGCGTCGCTGGTGCGCGAGATCGTCGGGAACGCGATGCTGAACGGCGAGGTGATCCGGCTCGACGGTGCGATCAGGATGGCGCCGAAGTAGCGGCGCTGGTGGTCAGTCGCGCCGGACCAGCGCGAACGCGGCGGCGATCATCGACAGGAAGAACACGAAGGTCCAGCCGGCGATCGAGAGCCCGAGGAACACCCAGCCTTTCTCGGCGCA
>DAHUXO010000025.1 GCA_027307095.1 Betaproteobacteria bacterium
GACGTGCCGCTGGTCATCGTCGATTTCGTCGCCACCGAGGCGACGCTGCGCCGCAGGATCGTCGAGCGCAGCGCGGCGGGCAACGATGCATCGGACGCGGACCTGTCGGTGCTCGCGCAGCAGTTGCGCCACCAGGAGATCCTCGACGACGACGAGCGGGCCCTCGCCGTCATCTGGGATGCCGAGCAACCGCTGGCGCGGGCGCAGGCCATCGACGCGTGGCGCGGTGTCGCGCAGAGGCTGGGGATCGACGACCCACCGGGCGACCCACCGAGCGACCCACCGGGCAACCCGGGCCTCGACGCCAAGCTCGCGTTCCTGTCGCGACCGCAAAGCTATCCGGAACGCACGACCCGCGTCGAGCGGGTGCAGACGCACCTGTCGTGGGTGTTCCTGACCGACGCGCATGCCTACAAGCTGAAGAAGCCCGCGCGCAGCGATTTCGTCGACCTGCGCACGATCGCGGATCGCCGTCGCAATTGCCGCGCCGAGGTCCGGCTCAACCGGCGGCTCGCCCCCGACGTCTATCTCGGTGCGGTTCCGCTCACCTGCGACGCCGCGGGCCGGCTCGCCATCAATGGCGACGGCGATGTCGTCGACTGGCTGGTCAGGATGCGCCGCCTGCCGCAGGAGCGCATGCTCGACCGGATCATCGCCTCGGGGCTCGCGTCGACGATCGACGTCGACGCGATCGTGCAGCCGCTATGCAGCCTGTATCGCGCCGGGCCGCCGGTGGCGATGTCGGCGGTGGCCTACCTGGAAGCACTCGCCACCGAGATCGACACGACCCAGCGCGCGCTGCGCGAGCCCGGCTACGCGCTGCCCGCGGACACACTCGACCGCATCGCCTCGCTGCAGTCAGGCATCCTCGAGCGCGACCGTGCTGCGATCGGCGACAGGGCGACCTCGGGCCGGATCGTCGAAGGTCACGGTGACCTGCGCCCCGAGCATGTCTGCATGCTGTCGCCGCCGCGGATCATCGACTGCCTCGAATTTTCGCGCGAGCTGCGCAGCCTCGACGCCGTCGACGAGCTCGCATATCTCGCTCTCGAATGCGAGCGCCTCGGCGCACCGGACCTGCGCGAACGCGTTTTCGATGCCTATCGCCGCCTGGCAGGCGACGCCGCGCCCGAGCCGCTGATCGACTTCTACCAGAGCTATCGCGCGTGCATTCGCGCCAGGATCGCCATCTGGCATTGGCGCGATCCGGCGCTGCGGGGCATTCCCAGGTGGCGCGTGCAAGCGCTCGATTACCTGCGCCTCGCGCTCGCGCATGCGGAGCGCAGCGCGCGGGCCGACGCGCCGGGGGCGCCTCCCGGCCCGGCAGCGGCCACTCAGCCTCCGGCGAGCTCGACCAGCGATCCCCCGCGATGAAGCCTCGCGATCGCCTCGGCGAACAGCGGCGCCGCGCTGATCCAGCTGGTCTTGCGCCGTAGCCCGGCGTCGGTCACCCTCGCCGCATCCACGGTATCGGTGACGACGATGTCGTCGACCGCATCCGGCGCGAGCATCGCGGCAGCAGCTGCCGCGAACAGGCCGTGCGAGGCCGCCACGTGCACGCGCCGCGCGCCGCGCGCGCGGCAGGCTTGCGCGGCCCGCGCCACGGTCGTGCCGCTGCTGACGAGATCGTCGACGATGATCGCGACGCGTCCCGACACGTCGCCGACGAGCGCCTCGCCGGAGACGACGCCGCTGCTGCGATGCTTTTCGGCGAAAGCGAGCGCGACCGGGTGGCCGAGCGTCGCCGCAAGCCTGCGCCTGAAATCCTCCGCGCGCTTGATGCCGCCCGCGTCCGGCGCGACCACGACGACGTCGGCCCCGGCGAGCCTGACCGCATAGTGCCTGACGAACAGCGGATTCGCCTCCAGGTTCTCGCTGCGGCAGCGAAACGCGTTCTGGAACGCGGCCAGGTTGTGCACATCGAGTGTGACGATGCAGTCGATGCCGACCGCCTCGAACAACTGGGCCACGTAGCGCGTGGAGACCGGGTCCCGCGGTTTGGACCTGCGATCCTTTCGCGCGTACGCAAGGTAAGGCACGACCGCAGTCACGCGGGCGGCCGACGCATCCTTCAGCGCTCCGATGAACAGCAGCAGGCGCACGAGCTTGTCGTTGACGCTCTGCCGCGCGTCGGCATGGAGCGACTGCAGGACGTAGACGTCACGGTCGCGCACGCTGGCGAGCGGCCGCGCCTTGTGTTCGCCATCCTCGAACTCGCGTTCCTCGTGCGCATCCAGCTCGACTCCCATCCGCTGCGCCACCGCGGTGCCGAAATCGCGGCTGGCATCGAGCGCGAACACCGCCAGATCGCCATGGATCATACTGATGCCCTTTCGAAACCACGCCGGGGCCGGAACCCAGTACCCGCGGTTCTCGCCACGGCCGCCATCAAGCGATGAGTCACTTCGACGTATTCAATGGCGACGCAGACGGCATCTGCGCGCTGCACCAGCTGCGCCTCGACTCGCCGATGGACGCCACGCTCGTCACCGGCGTGAAGCGCGACATCGCCCTGCTGCAGCGCGTCGCAGCGCAGGTGCGCGCCGACGACACCGTCACCGTGCTCGACGTGTCGCTCGACAGCAACCGGGCAGCGCTCGTCGAGCTGCTCGAGCGCGGCGTCCGCGTCGAATATTTCGACCATCATTATGCAGGCGAGATCCCCACGGGCCCGGGACTGCACGCGCTGATCGACCCGGCCCCCGACGTGTGCACCGGCATCCTCGTCGATCGCCACCTGGGCGGCCGCCAGCGCATCTGGGCGATCGTCGCCGCGTTCGGCGACAACCTGCCCGATGCCGCGCTTGCGCTCGTCCGCATGCTTCCCCCCGGGCTCGCCCCGTCCGCCGGGCGGCTCCAGGGGCTGCGGGATCTCGGAGACACACTCGCCTACAACGCGTATGGCGACACCGAGGCCGACCTCATCGTCCATCCGGCAACGCTGTACCGGACCCTCAGCCGCTACGCCGATCCGTTCGCGTTCATGCGCGACGAACCCGTCTACGAGAAGATCGACCGCAGCCGGCGCGCGGACCTCGCACTCGCGCAGGCCGCGCTTCCGCACGCGCGCTATCCGGGCGCGACGGTCTACGTGCTCCCGGATGCCGCCTGGAGCCGCCGCGTGCGCGGCGTGTTCGGGAACGAGCTCGCGAGCCGCTCCCCCGACCTCGCCCACGCGATTCTCACGCCGGACGACCGTGGTGGCTATGTGGTGAGCCTGCGGGCGCCGCTCGCGCGTCCGGCGGGTGCCGACGCACTGTGCCGGCGGTTCGCTACCGGCGGCGGCCGCCGCGCCGCCGCCGGCATCAACCATCTGCCACAGGGCGCGCTGCCCGAGTTCCTGCTCGAGCTCGAGCGCGCGTGGCCGTGACGGGCTCGACCACCGCCTGACGCCCGCGATGCCCTGGACCCCGGAGCGGTACCCGCCGGCGATGCGCCATCTTCCGATCGACGTGCGCCTCAAGGCCATCGCAATCGCGAACGCGATGCTCGACGAAGGCTGCGACGAAGGCATGGCGATCCGCGTTGGAATCGCGAAGGCGAAGGAATGGGCCGACGCCCGCAACGACGATGACCATGTCTGATCCCGCCGGGAACGTCGCCGCGCGGCGTGACGCGCGACCGGGTCACGGGTGTTCGCCTGTGGCTGCGGCCGGGCCCGGCGCGGGCCGAGCCGCCGCGGCGCGCAGCACCTCGATCACCTCGCTGTCGTCGACCTGTCCGAACATCATGTAGAACTGGCCGACCGCGAAGAACACGTCTGGCGTCTGCAGGACGACGACCTCGTCCGCAAGGCTTCGGACCTTCTCGACCGCTTCGCGCGACGCGACGGGGACGGCGCATATCAGGCGCGCGGGCTTGCGCTCGCGCAATGCGTGCAGCGCCGCAATCATCGTCGCGCCGGTTGCCAGGCCGTCGTCGACGACGATGACGACGCGACCCGCGGGGTCGATCGGCGGGCGCTCCGGCGTGTACTGCGCGCGGCGCCTCCTGATCGTCGCGAGCTCCTCGACGGTCTGCGCCTGCAGGTACGCGGACGAGGCCCCCGCCTGCCCGGCATAATCGGCGACGTAGACCCAGCCGGTCTCGTCAACGGCGCCGATCGCGAACTCGGGATTGCCGGGCGCGTGCAGCTTGCGCGTCAGCACGACGTCGAGGTCGCCGTCGAGGCGCTGGGCGATGACCCTGCCCATCGGAACCGCTCCGCGCGGAATCACCGCGATCAGCGGCCGATGGCCGCGCCACTTGGCGAGTGCGTCGGCGAGCTGCCCCGCCGCATCGATGCGATCCCGGAAATACATGGCGATGCCTCCACTTCTTGCGTCCCAGCCTCAATGTTCACGGGTCCGGGCGCTCGTCGTCTTGACCGTCGTCAATCCTGCGGCGGGTCCGCCGCAGCACCGGCGGCGTGATGCCCGGCGATCGCGCGCCCATCCCGGTCGAGGACGCATGCCGCGGCCGTGCAATGCGAGGTCGACGAAGTGCCGGGCGACGCGCTTCGACACATGGACGAACGAGCGCCACGACCGCATCGCATTCAGGAAATGCGAGAGGTCCGCGCCCACGGCGATGCCCATGCCCCAGGGCGCGATCAGGTCCAGCGGCGGACGCAGCTGCGCAAGGCGCGGGCCG
>DAHUXO010000028.1 GCA_027307095.1 Betaproteobacteria bacterium
GCCCTCCGCGGAAGACATCGCCGGGACCAGGCGCAACATGCTGGAGCGCGTGCTGCACGCGGACCGGCATCCTTGGGTGCTGATCGCGGTGATGGGCAACGCGGACAGCCCCGATCTCGGCGTCGCGATCACGCTGAACGGCGTGACGCGCCACGTCCCGGTCCACGCCGAGGTCGCATCCGACGCCGGCGCCTATGACGTGACGGGCGCGTTCGCGATCGACCAGACCGATTTCGGCATCCCACCGTTCTCGATCCTCGGTGGGGCACTGACGGTCGCGAACCGGCTGGACCTGCGGTTCGAAATCCACGCGCAGCGCATCGCCGGAGCATCGGCCACCCGGCGTTGAGGCCCATCAGCGCACAGCACCCTCCGCCGCAACCAGCCCGTCGACCGACGCGACATACGCGTCGGCGTCGATCTTGCGGACGAGCCCGCCCTGGGTCATCGAGCGCACCGTGCCGAAGATCGGGCGCTCAGGCCATGGGCGGTCGTGCAGCCCGAAGCACCACGCGACGTTGGCGTAGGAATTGGGATCCCGTCCGTCGAGGAAATAGCGGTTGTTGAGCGCCAGCGCCGTCGCGAACGCCTCCTCGGGGTTCGCCGACCATTCGAGGATCTTCTTGCCCCAGTACATCCGCATGTGGTTGTGCATGTAGCCGGTTTCGCGCATCTCGCGCATCGCGGCATTCCAGTAGCGATCGTGGGTCGCCGCCGCCGCAAGCTCCTCGGCGCCGTAACGATGCGGCCGCGGATCGCGGCGATGCCGATCGAGGGTGTCGCGCGCCCAGCGGGGCACGCAGTCGAAGCGATCGTAATCGGGCTCGTACTCGACGAAATTGATCGCCAGCTCGCGCCTCACGATCAGCTCCTCGAGGTAGGTGGCACGCCCTTCGGGATCGGCGTCGGCTCCCGTCGCCTCGAGCGCAATCTCCACCGGCGAGATCTGGCCGAAGTGGAGGTAGGCGGCGAGGAACGAGACCTGCGCGAGCGCCGGCTCGCCGCGCTCGGCGGCGTAGCGGGACAAGCCCTCGCCCAGGAACGCGCGCAGCCGTCGTCGGGCCTCCGCGCCCCCGCCGCGAAAGCGCGCGACCGGCGCGACCGACCGGTCGATGTCGAGCTTGGCGAGAATCGCTGCGATGTCCGATGGCGCAACCGCGTCGGCATGGATGAAATCACGGGCCATGCCCGTGCTGCGCACCGCGACGGCCACGGGCCGCAGCGGCCTCAGGTAGTAGTCGCGCAGGCGTGCGAGCTTGGGCCGCAATGTGCGCGCCGCAGTCTCGCGCTTGTCCGACGCGACGTCGACCGGCACCACCGCATCGCCTTCGACCTGCACGACCCGCCGGCCGGCGGACTTCGCCACGTGCGAGCGCCATGCCTTCTGGTGGCGCAGGTAGCCGCGATCGCAGACGACCAGCGCGGCGCGCTGCGCGAGCTCGATGGCGACGGCATCCGGCGGCCCGCGGCGCATGACGAACGCGACGCCGCGCTTCGCGAGCGAAGCCTCGACCTCGCGCAATCCCTCGAGCATGAATGCGTAGTGGCGTGCGTTCGCTTCCGGATAGCCATCGGTGAGCCCGAAGCCGACGACGACGGGGAGGCGCAGGCGGTTGGCGCTGGCGACGGCCCATTCCAGCGCGGGGTTGAAAGCCGCGCGCTGTGACTGCTGCATCCAGTAGAGGACATGGTCGCCCGGCACTTCGGGCGCGTCGTTCAGGAGCTGCAGGCGCTCACGCTCGATCATGGGGAGCGGGGACCGGTACGGCGACGCAGGCGGGCATGGCGAATCAATACGAGCGCAGCGCGATGCCCCACCGTGCGGATTTCCGCGTGACGATCCACAGGTTCCGGTGCGTGCTCAGGATCGCTCCGCCCTCGCCGCGGCGCGTGTAGGTGACGACGAAGTGCACCTTGTCCTCGCTCGCAAGGACCGGCTCCTTCGTCTCGTAACGCGTCTCTCGCCAGCCGCTTGCGCGCAGCCTGTCGAAGAAGTCCGATGGATGCTCGCCCGGCGCTTCCCAGACGACGACCTCGGCGCCCGACATCAGGACGTGCGGGAACTGGAGCTCGGCATCCATGCCCACCGGGTCGCAGGCGTTGAAATGCGCAGTGAAGCGATCCAGGCACGCCGATGCCGGGCCGATGACATGAGGAGCGGATGCGACGATGCCGCTGCGGCTGAGGAAATCGAGAAAATCGGTCATGCCTCTCTCCCGGCGATGCCCGCGCCTGCCTGCGCGCATTCGCCTGCGCGATGTCAGCCGGCCTTGGCGACGATGTTCGTAGGAAGGCCGTCGATGCTCGCCGTGTTCCTCTCCTCCCAGTACCGTCGCACCCCCTGCTCTCCTTTCTTCCTCGCCCAGTCGTTCAGCAGCTCGCGGTCCCCGGCATGGTCGTACAAGGGGACGGCCATGCCGCAGGACGTCTGCACGAGCTCGACCGTCATGTCGAATACCTGGCGGGCGCCGGGCAACGGCGGGAACAGCGAGCGCAACTCGTTCCAGCCGGGCTCACCGTGGTGGACGACCTTCGCCGTTCCGTAGACGCGCAGGATCAGCGGCGGTCCCTCGAAAGCGGCGAACATCAGGGTCATCCGCGCAAGCTGCTGGACGTGGGCGGCGGTCTCGTTGCCACTGCCGGTCACGTTGAGCCAGGCGATGCGCATGTTGCCGAGAACCCTCAGCGAATCCATTCCCTTCGGCGAGACGTTCACCCGGCTGTCGGCCGTCGCCGTTCCGACGAAGAAGATGCGCTGCCTGGCGATGAACTCGACATGCCGCGCGGAAAGCTCCGCAAATCGCTGCCCCATCAGAATCTCCGTGTCGATTCGTCGGTGGCGCGAAGGTCGCACCACATGTGCCGCTTGGATACGAAGCCGCCGTCGACCGCGACCGCGAGTGGTTCGAGCCCGAAGGTGACGAAGCCGCAGCGTTCGTAGAGCGTCTCCGCAGCGACGTTGCCCTGCGTGACCGTCAGTTGCACGAGCGTGACGCCGGGCCTCGTGCGAGCGCAGTCCAGCGCACGGGCCACGAGTTCGCGCCCCAGCCCGCGGCCGCGCATCGACGCCGGAACGTACATGCCGAACAGTGTCGCCTTGTGGCCGGCTTTCTCGCGGGTTTCGAACGACAGGCCGGCGACCCCCAGCAGCGATGCACCCTCGGTCGCGCCCAGGACCACCTCGCGAGGCGCCGGTCCGTCCGCAAGGCGCGCTTCCCACCATGACAGCGGCAATCCGGCACGCTCGTCGACGCTCGACGTAAACGCGTCCGGGTGGGCGGCGTAAGCCTCGAGCATCAGCGCCCGGTAGGCAGAAGCCTGTGGCGGCGAGAGTCGCTGGATGTTCATCCGGACCGTCCGGGCCGCGCGGTGCGTGCGCCGCGCGACAGCAGCCAAGTATAGATGGCCGCGTTGACGACCAGGACGACGCCGGCGAGGATGAACTGGATTTCGCGGGTCAATCCGGACGGGTAGATCACGTTCAGCAGGTAGTGCTCGACGAAGCTGCCGCGGTAACCGGCCTGCCCGGCACGCAGGCGCAAGTCGTTCTCGAGCCAGGTGAGCGGGCACACCCTGCCGCTGATCTCGATGAAGAAGCCCCACGCGGCGGCGGGCAGGTGAACGAGCGGCAGCCAGCGCCAGCGAACTGCGAGAACGGCACCGGCGAACGCGAACACGATGAATCCCAGGTGCAGGACGAGGACGGCATCTGCGGCGATCCGGAAGAGCATTCGCGCGTCAGGCGCCGTGGCCCGGGGGAACATCGCTGCCGCGTGGAGCGGCGTCGGTGTCGGTGGGTGGAGCGCCGTCTGCGCGCGAACGAGCGCCGTCGCCGTGCGGCGGGACATCAATTGCGATGTGCCGGAGCATCCGCGCGACGGGCACGCGGGTTGGCCCGGGCAGCGAAAGCTCGAAGCGTCCGGTGACTTCGAAGCCCGATGCCGCGTACAGCGGCTCACCCGGGAGCGTCGATACCAGTTCCAGGGAGCGGAAGCCAGCCTGGCGCGCCTCGTGCAGGCACCGGTCCATCAGCATGCGCCCCAGGCCGCGGCGCGCCATCGCGGGCTCGACGAAGAACGCCCGGATGCGCGCCGGGTCGACCTCAGGATCGAGCGGCGGATCAGGCCCCTGCTTCGCCGTGTCCCCACCGAAGAGCGTGCGACGCCTGCTCCAGCCACCGCAGGCGACGATCGCATCGGAATGTTCGATCACGAAATACGTGCGATCGGCGATCAACTGGCTGTCGACGCCGAAGACGTGCCGCGTGATGGCCTGCGCCTGGTCGGGCGTGTAGTAGCCGACGCTGAGCGCCACGCCGGAGCGGGCGATGAGCGCCTGGAGCGCCGCAATATCGGCGGGTGATGCGGGGCGAAGGTCGTACATGGGCGCGCTAACGCGCCGGAGCTGCGGCACGCGCAGCGGAACCAGCGATCGTTCGCATCTTGCGCAAGGCAAACCGCACGTCCTGCCCCTTGCGTCGTGCGGGGCGTCGAACGCGGCACGTAAGGCACGCTCGCCCCGGTCGAGGCAAGGCCGGCAGGCTACGCGGCGCGGGCCG
>DAHUXO010000066.1 GCA_027307095.1 Betaproteobacteria bacterium
GTCCCGACCGACGCACCGGTCGACAACGTGCTGCTGCCCGCGCAGGACGCGCGGGCGAAGGACGGTGGCGTGAAGGAGCAGTCGTGATGCGCCCGGCAGTCGTCGGCGCGTGGAGGAGGTTCTCGTGAGCACTCCCGCCGCTGCCGACGCCCAAAGCGAAGCGCTGCTCGCGCGGCTGCCGGTGCGGCCCGTGCGAATCACCGCCGACAGCCGCGCAGTCGAGCGCGGCGTCGCTTTCGCCGCCTATCCTGGCGCACAGCGCGACGGTCGCGCCTACATCGGCGACGCGATCGCGCGCGGCGCCGCGGCGGTGCTGTGGGAGACGCAGAGTTTTGCCTGGAACGACGGCTGGCAGGTGCCGCAGCTCGGCGTAGAGGGCCTCAAGCAGCGCCTGGGCTCGATCGCTTCGGCCGTCTACGGCCACCCGTCGCGGACGCTGTGGATGGTCGGCGTCACCGGCACCAACGGCAAGACATCGTGTGCGCACTGGACGGCGCAGGCGCTGGCGCGCTGCGGCCGGCGCACGGCTTTCGTCGGCACGCTGGGCAGCGGCTTCACCGGCGCGCTTGAGAGCTCGCGCAACACGACCCCCGACGTCTGCCTGCTGCACGAATGGTTCGCGCAATGGCGCAGCGAGGGCGCGGCCGCGGTCGCGATGGAGGTCTCGTCGCACGGCCTCGACCAGGGGCGGGTCGACGGCATCGCCTTCGACGTCGCGCTGTTCACCAACCTGACCCGCGACCATCTCGACTATCACGGCACGATGGCTGCCTACGGCGCGGCCAAGGCGAAGCTCTTCGACGTGCCCGGATTGCAGGCCTCGGTCGTCAATGCCGCCGACGCCTTCGGACGCGAGCTGATCACGAAGCTCCACGGCCGCGGCCAGAGCGTGGTCGCCTATGGTGCCCCCGACGCGGACATCGTCGCCACTTCCGTCGCGACGACGGCGACCGGCATGGCGATCGATCTGACCACCCCTGCGGGCGACGGTCGACTCGAGACGCGCCTTGCCGGCGCGTTCAACGTGCAGAACCTGCTGGGCGTGCTGGGCGTGCTGCTCGAAAGCGGCATTGCGCTGCCAGACGCGCTCGCGGCGCTCGCGGACGTCACCCCGCCTCCCGGCCGCATGGAACGCCTCGGCGGCGGCGCGCTGCCGACGGTGGTCGTCGACTATGCACACTCGCCCGACGCGCTCGAGAAGGTGCTGACCGCATTGCGCCCGTCGGTCGGCCGGGGGCGGCTCGTCTGCGTGTTCGGCTGCGGCGGCGAGCGCGATCGCGGCAAGCGTCCGCAGATGGGCGAGGTGGCGGGACGCCTCGCCGATCGCGTCGTCGTCACCAGCGACAATCCGCGCGGCGAGGATCCGCAACTGATCGTCGAGGACATCGTTCCCGGGCTCGCCGGATCGAGCGCGCCGTGGTCGGTCGTTCTCGATCGCGCGGCGGCGATTGCCGAGGCGGTCGGCACCGCGCGCGCAGGTGACGTCGTCGTGCTCGCCGGCAAGGGGCACGAGGATTTCCAGGAGGTCGAGGGCCGGCGGCTGCCATTCTCGGATCGCCGCGCGGCCGAGGCCGCGCTCTCGCGCCGGAGTCCCGCATGATGGATACGGCCGCTGCGGCTCGCGCAGTGTCGGGACGCCTGGTCGGTGCTCCGGTCATGTTCTCGCGCGTGACCACCGACACGCGCAGCATCGTCCCCGGCGACCTGTTCGTAGCGTTGCGTGGCGAGCGGTTCGACGGCCACGATTTCGTCGCGCAGGCCTTCGCCGGCGGTGCGGCCGCGGCGCTGGTCGCGGGCGATCGCGCCGCGTCGCTCGAGGGCAATCTGATCGCCGTCGACGAGCCGCTGACCGCGCTGGGCGCGCTCGCGGCGCACTGGCGCAGTCGCTTCGACATTCCGGTCGCCGTGGTCGTCGGCAGCAACGGCAAGACGACGACCAAGGAGATGATCGCGTCGGTGTTCAGGGCCGGCGCCGGCGCCGGCGCCGTCGCCGCGACGCCGGGCAACTTCAACAACGCGATCGGCCTGCCGCTCGCGGTGCTGGGCCTGCGCGCGCAGCACCGGCTCGCGGTGTTCGAGATCGGCATGAACCATCGCGGCGAGACTCTCGAGCTCGCGGCGATCGCGCAACCGACGATCTGCGTGATCACCAATGCGCAGCGCGAGCACCAGGAGTTCCTGCGCTCGGTCGACGAAGTCGCGTCCGAGCACGCCGATGCAGTGATGGCGCTGCCCGAAGGGGGCACCGCGGTGGTCAATGCCGACGATCCGCACGCGCGGGTCTGGCGCGACGCGGCGAGGCGCGCAGGCGCCGGTGTCGTCGATTTCGCCCTCGACCACCCGGCCGCGGTCACTGCAGGCTGCGCCGCGCATGACCAGGGCTCGATGCTCGAGATCGCGACCGCTGCCGGCAGCGCGCGGGTCCTGCTTCACGTTCCGGGGCGGCACATGGCGGCCAACGCGCTGGCGGCGGCGGCGGCGGGACTCGCTGCCGGGCTTCCGTTGCCGGTGATCGCGCAGGGGCTCGAGGCGTTCCGGCCGGTCGCAGGTCGCCTGGTTGCGAGCGCGGGAATCCACGGATCGACGGTGATCGACGACAGCTACAACGCCAACCCCGATTCGATGCGCGCGGCGATCGACGTGCTTGCCTCGCGGCCCGGCGTGCGCTGGCTGGCGATGGGCGACATGGGCGAGGTCGGCGACCAGGGCCCCGAATTCCACCGGGAAATCGGCGGCTATGCACGCGTCGCCGGCATCGAGCGGATGTTCGCCTGCGGTCCGCTCGCCGCGGAGGCGGTGCGCGCCTTCGGGGCGGGCGCTTCCCACCATGCGTCGGCGCAGGCAGTCGCTGGCGAGGTCGCGGCCGCGATCGCCGATCGCGCGCAACCGCGGGCGGCGCAGGGCGCGCAGGGGGGAGTCACCGTGCTGGTCAAGGGATCGCGGTTCATGCGGATGGAAAAGGTCGTCGCCGCACTGACCGGCGCATCGTCGGGGGGAGTCCACTGATGTTGCTGTGGCTCTCGGAAATGCTGTCGCGCGAGATCCGGACGTTCAACGTCTTCGGCTACATCTCGCTGCGTGCGGTGCTGGCGACGATGACGGCGCTGGTGATCTCGTTCGTCGTCGGCCCGCGGACGATCGCATGGCTGACCCGGATGAAGATCGGCCAGGCGGTGCGGGACGATGGCCCCCAGACCCACCTCGCCAAGGCGGGAACGCCGACGATGGGCGGGGCGCTGATCCTGGTGTCGATCGCGATCACGACGCTGCTGTGGGGCGACCTGGGTAACCGCTTCATCTGGGTCGTGCTGCTGGTAACGCTGGGCTTTGGTGCGGTCGGCTGGGTCGACGACTGGCGCAAGGTCGTCGAGCGCAATCCGAAAGGGCTGTCGGCGCGCGCCAAGTTCACCTGGCAGTCGGTGATCGGTCTCGTCGCCGCGGTCGACCTCGCGTTCTCGGTGTCGGCACCCGACAACCGGGGACTCGTGCAGCTGTTCTTCGCATGGGTCGAAAGCGGCTTTGCCGCCGGCCTGTCGCCCAAGGCCGACCTGATCGTGCCGTTCTTCAAGACGGTGTCGTACCCGCTGGGCGTCTGGGGTTTCATCGCCTTGTCGTACTGCGTGATCGTAGGCAGCAGCAACGCGGTCAACCTGACCGACGGCCTCGACGGGCTCGCAATCATGCCGACGGTGATGATCGCGGGCGCGATGGGCATCTTCGCGTACGTCACCGGCAATGCCATCTTCGCGAAGTACCTGGGCTTTCCGCATATTCCCGGCGCCGGCGAGCTCGCGGTCGTCTGCGGGGCGATGGCGGGCGCGGGCCTGGGCTTCCTGTGGTTCAACGCCTATCCGGCGGATGTGTTCATGGGCGACGTCGGCGCGCTGGCGCTCGGCGCCGCGCTGGGAGCGATCGCCATCATCGTCCGCCAGGAGATCGTGCTGTTCATCATGGGCGGCGTCTTCGTCGTCGAGACGCTGTCAGTCGTCATCCAGGTCGTCTCGTTCAAGACGACGGGCAAGCGCGTGTTCCGGATGGCGCCGCTGCATCACCACTACGAGCTCAAGGGATGGAAGGAGAACCAGGTCGTCGTACGGTTCTGGATCATCACCATGCTGCTCGTCCTTTTCGGTCTCTCGTCGCTGAAGCTGCGCTGACATGACGCCTGACTACAAGGGACGCCACGCCGTCGTGCTCGGACTGGGCATCACCGGCGTGTCGACGGTGCGCCACCTCGCGCGGCACGGCGCCGACCTGCGCGTCGCCGACACGCGCAGCGACCCGCCCGGACTTGCAGCGCTTGCCCGCGAGCTGCCGTCGGTGCCCGTCGAATCGGGGCCGTTCTCGGCCGCGACGTTCAACGGCGCCGACCTGATCGCGATCAGCCCCGGCGTCGCGAAGGACCAGCCTGCGATCCGCGACGCGGTCGCCGCAGGCGCCGAGCTCGTCGGCGACATCGAGCTGTTCGCGCGCGCGCTGCCTGCAGACCAGAAGGTGCTCGCAGTAACCGGCACCAACGGCAAGACGACGGTCACGTCGCTGACCGGCGCGCTGACCCGGGCTGCGGGGCTTTCGACCGTGGTCGCCGGCAACATCGGCAATCCGGTCCTCGACGAGATCGCGCGCTACGAGGGCGGTGCGGCGTGGCCCGCGGTGTTCGCGCTCGAGCTGTCGAGCTACCAGCTCGAAACCACGTCCAGCCTCAAGCCTGTCGCGGCGACGGTGCTGAACGTGTCGGCCAACCACCTCGATCGCTACAGCGGCATCGCCGACTACGCAAGCGCCAAGGCACGGATCTTCGCCAACGCGGGCGTGCAGATCCTGAACCGCGATGATCCGATCGTGCGCCTGATGCGCCAGCCCGGCCGGACCATGCAGACCTTCGGCGCGGGCGTGCCGCTGTCGGAGGAGGAGTGGGGGCTGGTCGAGCGCGCAGGTAGCACCTGGCTCGCGCGCGGCGGGGAGCTGATCATGGAGACGTCACGCCTCGCGCTGGTCGGGCGCCACAATGCGATGAACGCGCTCGCCGCGCTGGCGCTGGCGTGCTCGGTTGCCAAGCCCGGCCGCGCGATGCACGAGGCGCTCGCGCAGTTCGGCGGGCTGCCGCACCGGATGGCGCCGATCGCCGACGCCAACGGCGTGCTGTACATCGACGATTCCAAGGGCACGACCGTCGCCGCCACGCAGGTCGCGCTCGATGGCATCGGCCGCCGTGTCGTGCTGATCGCCGGTGGCGACGGCAAGGGACAGAGCTTCGTGCCGCTCAGGGAGAGCGTCGATCGCGCGTGCCGCGCCGTGCTGCTGATCGGCCGCGACGCGCAGCGGGTCGCCGACGGCATCGAGGGGACGGGCGCCCAGGTCGAGATTCTCGGCACGCTCGAGCGTGCGGTCGGGCGCGCCGTTGAGCTCGCGAAGCCCGGCGATGCCGTGCTGCTGTCCCCCGCCTGCGCGAGCCTCGATCAGTTCCGCGACTACGTCGAGCGGGGCCTGCGCTTCGCCGATCTCGTGCGCGACCACGTCGCGGTGGACTCCGATGCGTAAGCGCCTGACCGCCGTCGCCGCGTTGCGCCGGGCACCGCTCGCGCCGTTGCCGCGCAATCCACGCGCGATGCTGACGTATGACGTCTCGCTCGCGTGGACGGTGGTGCTTCTGCTCGCGTTCGGCCTGGTGATGGTGTATTCGGCCTCGATCGCGACCGCCGAGGCGTCGGCGCGCACCGGCTACCACCCGTGGTACTTCCTGGTACGCCATGCGGTGTTCCTTGCCATCGGGCTCGGCACGGCGTTCTTCGCGTTCCAGGTGCCGATCATGGTGTGGGAGCAGACCGCCGCGTGGCTGTTCATCGGCGGCGCGATGCTGCTCGTGCTGGTGCTGAGTCCCGGCGTTGGCAAGTCGGTCAACGGCTCCAAGCGCTGGCTGTCGCTCGTCGTGGTCAACGTCCAGCCTTCCGAATTCATGAAGCTCGCCTCGGTGCTCTACGCCGCGAGCTATGCGGTGCGCAAGGCCGCGTTCCTGCATGCCGAGCAGCCGCTGCGCCAGACGCTCGTCAAGGGGTTCGCGCCGCTGTCCGCCGTCATGGTCGCGATCGGCGGGCTGCTGCTGCTCGAGCCCGATTTCGGCGCGTTCGTCGTGATCCTCGCGATCGCATTCGGAATCCTGTTCCTGGGGGGGCTCGACTGGCGCCTGTTCACTGGCCTGGCAGTCCTCCTGCCGGTGGCGCTCGCGGCGATCGTGCTGGCCGCGCCGTACCGCGTGCAGCGGCTCGCGATCTTCCTCGATCCCTGGTCGGACCCGATGCACCGGGGCTATCAGCTGTCGCACTCGCTGATCGCATTCGGTCGCGGCAATTGGTTCGGCGTCGGCCTCGGCTCGAGCGTCGAGAAACTCCTCTACCTGCCTGAAGCGCACACCGATTTCCTGCTTGCGGTCATCGCGGAGGAACTCGGATTCGTCGGCGTCGCCGCGGTCATCGCGCTGTTCGCGTGGCTGCTGTTTCGCGCCTATGCGATCGGCCGCCAGGCGGCACGCCTTTCGCGCCCGTTCGCTGCACTCTGCGCTCACGGCATCGGCATCTGGATCGGCGTGCAGGCGTTCATCAACATGGGCGTCAACATGGGGGTGCTGCCGACCAAGGGACTGACGCTGCCGCTGCTGTCGTTCGGCGGCAGCGGCATCGTCGCCAACTGCATCGCGCTCGCCGTGCTCCTCCGCATCGATTGGGAGAACCGGCGCATCCTGCGGGGCTTCGTCGAATGAACGCCGCCGAAAGGGTGGGGGGTCACCCATGACGGCGACGGTGATGATCACCACCGGCGGCACCGGCGGCCACGTGTTCCCGGGACTCGCCGTCGCCGCCAAGCTCGTCGCGCGCGGCTGTCGCGTGTTCTGGCTGGGCACGCGCGAAGGCATCGAGGCGAGGCTCGTTCCGCAGCATGGCGTCGAATTCGAAAGCGTGTCGTTCCGCGGCGTGCGTGGCAAGGGATTGCGCAGCCTCCTCGCCGGTCCTTACACGCTCGCTCGCGCCTGCATCGACAGCCTGCGCGTGATCAGGCGGCGCCGTCCGAACGTCGTGCTGGGCTTCGGCGGTTTCGCCTCCTTCCCGGGCGCGCTGATGGGCCTCGCGACCGGTCGCCCGCTGGTCGTTCACGATTCGAACGCCGTCGCCGGGCTCGCCAACCGTATCCTCGCTTACGGCGCCGACTGCGTGCTCCTGGGCTTTCCCGGCGCATTCCGCGGCGCGCATGCGAACACCGCTGCCTGGGTCGGCAATCCGCTGCGCGACGACATCGTCGCGATCGATGCTCCCGGGCAGCGATTCTCGGGCCGGGAGGGCCCGCTGCGCGTGCTGGTCGTCGGTGGCAGCCTGGGTGCGCAGGCCCTGAACGAGGCGGTGCCCGCGGCGCTCGCGCGGCTGCCGGAAGCCTCGCGCCCGAGCGTCGTCCACCAGTCCGGCGAGCGGCACATCGAGGCGCTGAAGCGCGCGTATGCCGTCGCAGGCGTGGCCGCCGAATGCGTCGCATTCATCGACGACATGGCGCGCCGCTATGCTCGGGCCGATATCGTCGTCTGCCGCGGCGGCGCGCTGACGGTGGCCGAGCTCGCTGCCGTCGGCCTGGGAGCGATCATCGTGCCGCTGCCGGGCGCGATCGCCGACGAGCAGACCGCGAATGCGAAATTCCTGCTCGATGCAGGCGCCGCGATCGTGATGGCGCAGTCCGAGCTGACGGCTCCGGATGCGCCTCTCGCGAGCCTGCTCGGCAGTCTGACGCGCTCGCAGGCATTGACGATGGCGGTGGCGGCCCACGGCGTCGGCAAGCGCGATGCCGCCGACCGGGTCGCCGACGCGTGCATCAGGCTGGCAGGCGGCTGACACCATGCGACACAAGGTCAAGCGCGTGCATTTCGTGGGCATCGGCGGCGCCGG
>DAHUXO010000087.1 GCA_027307095.1 Betaproteobacteria bacterium
GCTTCCACCGCCGCGCCCGAGCGGCTGGTGTAGGTCTTGGTCACGCCGTCGATGAAAATCGGCTTGCCTGCCGGGTGCTCGCTGCGCGCCATCAAGCGTTCCAAGAGAATCGCCGATTGAGGTACCGGAAGAACGCGTCGAAAGCCACGCCCATCACGCCGATGACCACCATGCCGACCAGTACGGTATCGGCGCGCAGGATCTCCATGCCGTTGGCGATCAGGTAGCCGAGCCCGGAACGGGCGGCCACCAGCTCGGCGGCGAGGATGGCCGCCCAGCCGGTGCCGAACGAAATGCGCAGCCCGACGACGATGCTGGGCAGGGCGGCCGGGAAGATGACCTTGCGAAACAGCGACGTGGAGTCCCGACAGCCGAGAACCTGCCCTGCGTGGACCAGCACCGGATCGATGCCCTTGACCCCGGCGACCGTCGCCAGCAACGTGGGGAAGAACGTCCCGATGAAGACGATGAAGATCTTGCCGCTCTCGCCGATGCCGAACCAGAGGATCGCCAGCGGAATCCACGCGAGCGGCGAGATGGGGCGAAACAGCTCGACGACCGGATCGATCAGCCGCTCGAGGCGATGCGAGCGCCCCATCGCCAGGCCGAGCGGTATCGCAGCGAGCGCCGACAGCAGCCAAGCGGAGAGCACCCGCGCCAGGCTGATGCCGGCGTCCTCGAACAGCACGCCGCTAGCAGCCAGGCCAACGAAGGTCTTCGCGACCTCCCATGGCGGCGGGAGGAGGGAAACATCGGGCCGGGTGGTGACGACCACCAGTTCCCACACCGCCACGATCGCCGCGGCGGCGTAGAGGTACGGCACGATCCTCCGCGCGGCGTGGGGTGCCTGCTGCATGCCTGAGCCGGGCGACCGTCAGTCCCGGGCTCAGTTCGCCTTGACGTCCTTGAGCGCCCGTTCGGCGAAGTGCGCATCGACCTTGGGATTGTCCTCGGGGCGCAGGATCTTGGCGTCCTTCAGGAACTTCGTATATGAACTGATCGTCGCCGCCTCGGGCACGACGTTGCGGCTATAGACCGAGATGCCCTGGTCGAGCGAATAGTCGATGACCTTGATCGGGAAGCCGATCTGATCGCTCCACAGCTTCGCAGCACCTTTCGGATCCTTCAGGATGTAATCGATCGCCTCGACGTTGGCATCGATCAAGGCCTGCACCAGGGCCGGATTCTTGGCGATGAAGTCCTCGCGGGCGTACTCCCCGTTGCCGACGTAGTGGCCCTGCATGATCGGCAGGATCTGCTCGGCCTTCAGCAGCACCCGGGCGTAGCCGCCGGCAAGAGCGTTCGATACGTGCGGATCCCAGGTGATGCCCGCGTCGACCGACTTGTTCTTGAGCAGCGTCGGGATGTCCGAACCCTCGGTCTTGAAGAACTGGATGTCCGACACCTTGAGCCCCGCGTCCGCCAGCGCCTTCAGCAGCAGTGGATACTGCTGCGAGCCCTCGCCGGGAAACGCCACCTTCTTGCCCTTCAGCTCCTTGACGCTCTTGATCGGCGAATCCTTGGGCACCAGGATCGCCGTCTGCTCGAGGATCGATATCGCGATCAGCTTCACCGGGAGCCTGGCGGCCGCCACCATCGCCGGCCCCATTCCCGCCGACGCGATCTGCAGGGCGCCGGCTGCCATTGCCTGGTTCTCCGGCGCACCGTACGAAAAGTTGCGCAATTCGATCTTGACGTTGAATTTCTTCTCGATCGGCTGGAGCAGGCCCAGTGCCTTGGCGATGAAGATCGGCTGCGTCGCGGGCTGAACGCCATAGTTGACGACTTCCTGGGCCATCGCCCAGTGGGTCAGAGCGAAAGTTCCCGTGGCCAGCACGGCCATGAACGTCTTCGGCTTCATCGGCGACACTCCATTTCGTTCAACGTTTCGTTGGCGGGCGCGCTCGCGCGTGACGGCGAGGTGCGCAGTCGCGGCGACAGCAGGGCGAGCAATTCTGCGGGGGCGGGCGCGGAAAATCAATCGGCGGCGGGGACCGGTTCCGTTCCACTGCGCAGACCGCGATGACCACCGTGGATGCACCGGGAGCCAGGAAGCGTCCTCGACGACCTTCGCTTCAGCTCCCCGGCGCGGCGTTTCCTTCGGTGAAGAACAAGTCCTTCATGCCCGCCGGCGCCGCCTTGATCGTCCCGATGCGGTGCATGAACGCCGCAATCCTGGAGACCGCCACCGGCGTCACCGAATACTGTGCATCCGGTTGCTGGATCAGGTGCTCGAGCTCGGCCGCAGGCATGGCGGACTTGGCGTAGGCCTTGAAATCGCGCGCGGCCCGCGCGGGGTCACTCTTGATGATCTGGTCGGCTTCCTGCAGGGCAGCGAAATACGCCGCGACGAGCTTGGGGTTCCTGCTCTGAAACTCCGAAGTCGCGTAGGCGACCGTCACCGTACCGACACCTCCGAGCACGTCGCGCGACTGCAGGATCGCGTGGATGGCGGGATCCCCCGCATACGCGGCCCGATAGGGGTCGTAGGTGAAATGACAGGTGAGCTCGCCCTTGCCCGACTTCATCTGGGCCACGGCGTCCGCGTCCTTCAGGGCGACCGTCAGCGGGTCGAGCTTCGCATACGCCTCCTCGCCGAACGCGTCGGCTGCCGCCATCTGCAGCAGGATCGCCACCTGGCTCGACTTGACGCCGGCGACGGCGATGCGATCGCGGGGCCCGAGATCCCGGATCGACTTGACGTTCGGGTCGCGCGTGTAGAGCGTGGACGGCGTGCCACCCACGGCGGCAATCGCTTTCACTGCGCTGCGCGAGCCCGCCGCGCGGCTCCAGAGGATCAGGAACGGGGGCACGCCACCCGTCGCAATCTGCATCGTGCCCGAAAGCAGCATGTCGTTCAGGACCGCGCCGCCGGCGACATCGACATACGTGACCTTCAACTCGCCGAGGCCCGCGGCGCGCGCGTGCTTTTCGACCAGGTTCTCGCCCTGCAGCACATATATCGGGAGCTGCGAGAGCGTCGGCGTTCGACCGACCGTCAGCGTGGTCACCTCGGCCTCCGCAGGGAGGCTGATCGACGCGCACACTACGAACACAGCGACGAAATCACGCAGGACTGGCATCGGTCTCTCCTTCTCTTCGCGATTGGATGGCGGTGGGAACTGCGACGCCTGCCACCGCCAGGAGTCGCGGAATGTCTTCGAGCGCTTCGGCCACACGTGCCCCCGCGGCCTCCAGCGCCTTGCGCTTTGCCGAAGCCGTGTCAGCGGCCGACTGTATCAACGCGGCGGCGTGACCGAAGCTGCGCCCCGCCGGGTACCGTTCCTGGAACGCACCGGCGACGAGTGCCACGACAGGCTTGGTCACCTCGCGTCGCGAGACGGCGCCGGCCAGCTCCTGCTCGTTGTCGGTGCCGGGCTCGCCGAAGACGACGATGGCCTCCGTGCCCTCATCGGCCTCGAACATGCGCGCATAGTCGGCCATCCGCAAGCCGGTGATCCGGTCGCCGCCCATCGACACGCATGTCGAAACCCCAAGTCCGCTTCGCTTCAGGGTCAGCGCGAGCTCGGCCGCCATGCCCCCCGAGCGCGAGCAGATGCCGATGCGACCCGGTACGTAGATCTCCGACGGATCGACGCCCCCGATCCCGCCGATCCGGCTCTTCCCGGGGCTGATGATGCCATTGGTGTTGCATCCGACGAGCAGGACGCCGGTCTCGCGCGCGGCGCGGACGATCAGGGCGACATCGTGCAGCGGAACGCCTTCCGCCATGACCACGAGCAGCGGAACCGCGGCGTCGATCGCCTCGAGTGCCGCGTCCCGCACCGCAAGCGGTGGCGCATAGATCACCGTGGCGTCGACCCGCGTTGCAGCCGCCGCCTGAGCGACGCTATCGAATACCGGCACCTCGTGCACGCGCTCGCCGCCGCGACCCGGCGTCACGCCTGCCACGATGCACGCCCCGTAGCGCAATGCCCGCTCGGTATCGACCTGCGCCTGTCCACCGGTGATCCCCTGCACCAGAATCCTGGAATCCCGGTGCAGAAGGATGCTCACGATCCCACCCCGATCGTCGGCGAGCGCGCGAGCGCCGCTGTCAGCCGGACGGCGTCGTCCAGGCTCGCCTCTCGCGTCATGTAGTGAACGCTGGGATGGCCGGCCACTGCCGCGCGCGCTTCGGCCTCCCCCGCGCCGAAAAGCCGAATCACGATGGGAAGTCGCGCGGTATCGATGCGCTTCTCGCCCAGGACCTCGAGCAACGACCGTACGCGAATGTCCGCGCGCGCCATTTGCGCGAAGTTGAACCCGACCAGCAGCGCCCGCACACGTGGATTGTCGAGAATCGCCTCGATCACCGCCTTGAGCTTGCGGCTGTCGGTGCCCGTCGGCGGCGTGACGCAATGATTCGCCGGTCTCGCACCGATGGCCACCAGGCGGTCATGCTGGTAGAGACCCGCACCCCCGCCGCCGACCAGCAGTCCGATGTCGCCGTCGAGCTCGACATAGCGACACTCGCCTCCCGGCACCGACGCGTCGATCTCGGCCACACGCCGTTCCCGGGGATTGGCGTCCGCCGCGGTCACAGCGGGCCATTCCGGGTGACGCGCAAATGCATTCGCATCGAGGCCGACCATTGCGCCGACGACCAGGACCCGGCCATCCGCATCGATGGCCAGCGGATTCACCTCCAGCATTTCAGCGTCGCCACTTCGAAACACCTGATACAGCCGGGAAGTGACGCTCGCCAGTTCGCGCAATGCCCGGCCACGAACCCCTGCCTCGAACCACAGGTCGAGGGCATGCCACGATTCGAGCCCCCGGCGCGGATCGATGCTTCTCTCGACCAGCGAATCGGGCGACGTCGCGACGATGGTCTCGATCTCCACGCCGCCACGCGCACAGAGCATCACGCACGGACCGTCCCCGTCGAACGTGAAGCTCAGGAAGAGCTCCGTCGCGATCGGGATCATCTGCTCGACATAGACCCGGTCCACGCGATGGCCGTCGATCATGCGTCCGAGCAGTCCCCGCGTTGCGTCTGCGGCAGCCTGCGGGGATGCGACCGGGATCACCGCGCTTGCCTTGCCGCGCCGGCCCGCCGGAATCAACGCCTTTACGACAGCCCGACCACCAGATCGGGAAGCCGCGCCGAATGCCGATTCCGGAGTCTCTGCGGCTTCCCCGGAAGGGACCGGAATGCCTCGCTCGCACAGCCATCGCTTCGCAGCGTCTTCTGGAAGGCGAATCATCTTCGAGGCGCCCCGTCACCCCGGAGTACGCAAGCGGCGCTGCCATCGATGACCCGCTCCCCGCTGCGGTTTTCGCACCATGCAGCCACGGTCTGCCGCACGCCGCCTGCGACCGGCTCGCTACCCGCGCGCCTCAGCATCGGCTGCACACGGTCGTCGATCTGCACCGGCTTCCGGAACCGCAGAACGAGCTCTCCGGAAGTGTGCCAACGGGGGCCGAAGGTGTCGATCAGCAGCCCGAGCAGCAAGCCTTGCGACTGGGTACCCGACGCGATGATGTTTCCAAGCCCGGCCTCGCGGGCGTCGTCGACGCAGGTATGGATGTTCCTCTGTGGCCATCCCGGCTCGTCGAAAGCGCCCCCGGAGAAAGCCAGGATCCGAGCGAGAGACATCGTGAATACGCGGCCGGGCACCGTCTCGCCATCCACCGCTTCCAGCCCCGCATCCGGCTCGGCATTCATCCGCGTCGCGCCCGCCGGAAGTGGCAATGCCACGCCATCTCGCGCGAAGAACAGCGAATGCGCTTCCCGGCGCAATATCGGGCGACCCGCCTCGTTCGCCACGACCGTCTCCAGCGCCTGATACATTCGACCTCGCCGCTCGTACACGGCCCGGATGATCCAGTTGACTTGCAGGCGCTCGCCTATGTATGCGGGCGCCAGGAACGAGACCGAGTCCCGGGCGAACACCGAGCCGATCCCCGCAGGCAGGCGAAACGACGGACTGCGCGTGCGCGCGGATACGTGCAGCAGCAGGGCCGGATGCACCAACGCGCGCTCGCGACCGGGCGCGCCCAGGCAATCCGCGCGAAAGTCCTGCAACGCGAACAGGAACTGGTCGTTGAGCGCGGGCGAGATGCAAAGCTCCAGAGGCGCATAGGCGTCGCCCGGCCGCAACTGGTGCGCGAAGGGAGCTTCGATGTCGGGTGGCATTTCGAGTCGACCGTCGCGGAGGGGCCGGGTTCCGACCCGCCGCACGCCGGGCCTCATCGTATACTTGCATCCACTCTCCGTCGACCATCCTCAGGGTCCGCAGCAACGGTGCATGACCGCCTCGCCTCCCAGCGTCAGTGACAGGCGCCGCAGGTTTCACGACCTCCATTCCAGCGGCTGCTTCGTCATCCCCAATCCGTGGGATATCGGCAGCGCGCGTTATCTGCAGAGCCTCGGCTTCAAGGCTCTCGCAACGACGAGCGCGGGTTTCGCGTGGTCGAGCGGGCTCGCCGACAACGAGGTTTCGCGCGATGCGGTGCTCGCGCACCTCGCGGAGATGGTCGCCGCCACCGATCTGCCGGTCAACGCCGACTTCGAGAGTGGCTACGCCAGCGACGCGGCAGGGGTCGCGCAGAGCGTTCGCCTGGCCGTGGAGACCGGTGTCGCCGGCCTGTCGATCGAGGATTCGACCGGCGACGACGCGAAGCCCCTCCACGACATCGACGTCGCGGTCGATCGAATCCGCGCCGCGCGCAGGGCGATCGACAAGGCGGGGGGCGACACGCTGCTGGTCGGCCGGGCCGAATGCTTCTTCGTCGGGCGCCCGGACCTCGCGGAGACGATCGCTCGACTCCGGGCCTATGCGGGCGCAGGCGCCGATTGCCTTTATGCGCCCGGCATCCGGACTCCGGAGCACATCGCGGCGGTCGTGGCAGCCGTCGCCCCGAAGCCCGTGAACCTGCTCGTCGGCTGGGCGAGCGAGTTGACCCTCGCCGACATCGCCGCCCTCGGGGTGCGGCGCATCAGCGTCGGCGGGGCGCTGGCGCGCAGCGCGTGGACCGGATTCATGCGAGCGGCCAGG
The DNA here is from genome assembly GCA_027307095.1 of Betaproteobacteria bacterium. GTDB lineage: Bacteria > Pseudomonadota > Gammaproteobacteria > Burkholderiales > Casimicrobiaceae > VBCG01. The sequence goes on from DAHUXO010000087.1 coordinate 7,005, forward strand.
CTCATCGCGGAACAAGGTCGCTTCGACGGCTTCGCATCCACGACACCCGCGGCCGACCTGAACGCGCTGTTCCGCGAGGACGGCTGACGCCCGGAACTCGGGCCGCAACGGGGGCGCCCGGCCCGTCGTCGGGTTCCATTGATCTCGGTCAAGCAGGCGGGTTCGCCGGCGAACTACGCTTCGACACGCCGCCGAGAGCAGCCCCCACCCTGCCTGGCGAACTCGAGAGACCGATCATGACCACAGCCGCTTCCCACGCCAGTCGCCGTCGCTTCATCAAGATCAGCGTCACCGGACTTGCGGCCGCGCCGTTCGCCGCCGCACTGCTCAGCGGAACCGCCCGGGCGGTCGACGCCGTCAGCGAATCGGACCCAACGGCGGTTTCGCTCGGCTACAAGGCCGATGCCACCAAGGCCCCCGCCCGGAAAGACAGCGCCGCCGTGTGCAGCACCTGCGCGCTGTATTCGGGCAAGCCCGGAGCAGGCGACGGACCGTGCAGCCTGTTCGGAGGCAAGCTGGTCAATGCCAAGGGATGGTGCACGGCCTGGGCCAAGAAGGCGTGACGGGTCGGCCGTGACCGCGGACGGCGTGCAGCACCACGCCACGGCCTCCAGCCAGGCTGGCTTCCCGATCAGCGTACCGAGCTCAGCCTGACCGCCTTCGACGATGCCCGCCGCAGTTCGGCCAGCAGGCGGTTGGCCTGCGCATTGTGCGCAGTCGCGCGCACGAGGATGTCCGGCGGGAGGACCGACCTGCCGTAGTAGTCCCGATTCCAGTCGTCCGACACGCCGACGACGCTGCCTTCGAGGTTGAGGCCGCCGTAGATGCCCTTGGCGCGACTGAACGCGACGAAATCGGCCATGACGTCGCTCTTGGCGCCGACACCGACCGGGCCTGCCGCGATGCTCGCATCACCGCCGAGCTTGATCGAGTTGGAGAGCAGGGAATCGAGCGCCTTGTCCGTCATCGCCAGCATCACGGATTCGGACACCTCGACCCCGGCCTGAAAGCCGACGCTCGCCGCGCCCAGGTTGTAGAACGCGGGCCCCACCCAGCGGCCCGTCTTCCCGTCCCGCGCGAACACGACCGCGCGGCCTCCGGATCCGCCGAAGATGTAGCCCGCCTTGACGATGCTGGGCGCGATCAGCACCGCCTTCGCATTCCCAAGGTGGCGCTGCAGCCAGGTCATGTCGGGATCCCGCATGAAATGCGAAAGCGTCGTCGCGGATTCGTCGACGAGCTGCTGTGGACTGGATTGTGCGCGCGCAGCTCCCGCGATCAGCAATAGCCACGCGGCGGCAAGCAGCGCGACCCACGATCGTACGGTCCGGAACGGCAGTTCGTTCGTGAACATGAGAGACTCCTTTCGGCATTCGCAGAGTTCACAATGGTCACGCGCATGCCACGACGCTGCTCCCGGCATGAGCGTGCACCCAGCATCGCGCAGGGCAAGCCGCAGCACAGTCGGCGATCCTCGCCTTGGCGCGTAGGAGAATGTCGTATCGGGACGTCCGTGCATTGGAGTGGACACCCCGATTCGACGTCGTCCCGGAACGGCACGCGGGCGCAGATCGCGCGGGAAGGACCTGCGGCTAGAGGCCGCCCAGCGCAGGGTCCGGCATCGCATCGGCCAGGAACCGGATCACCACCCCGTGCGCTTCGAGCGCAGCCGGCACGACTCCGCCCATGTTGAAGAAGCCGTGGATCATTCCGGGAAAGACCTCGTGCTGCACCTCGTTGCCGGCGCTCGCCAGGGCGTCGGCGTAGGCGCGCGCATCGTCGGCCAGCGGATCGCACTGCGCCGCGATGATCAGGCTGCGTGGCTGCGCGTGCAGATTGCGCGCCGCGACCGGGGCGAAGCGCGGGTCGTCGTCCAGGTCGCGCCCCTGCGTGTAGTTGCGATAGAACCAGTCGACGTCGCTCAGCGTGAGGAAGTGACCTTCGGCGAAACGCTGCTTGGAGGCGCTCGGCCTGTGCCCGATGGTGCTCGGGTAGACCAGGACCTGCGCCGCCGGAGACGGCAACTCATCCGCGTGCGCGAGCAGTGAAACCGCCGCGGCGAGGGTGCCGCCGGCGCTATCACCTCCGACGGCCAGGCGCTGCGAACTCGTCGATCCCTCGCAAGGCTGCGACAGGACCCGGCGGTAGGCGTGCAGTGCATCGTCGACCGCCGCCGGAAACGGGTGCTCGGGGGCCAGGCGGTACCCGACCGAGTAGACCGGGAAGCCGCATCGAGTTGCGAACATCCGGCAGACGATGTCGCTCGTCTCGATGCTTCCCACGCAGTAGCCGCCACCGTGGAACCA
>DAHUXO010000117.1 GCA_027307095.1 Betaproteobacteria bacterium
ACTTCATCTACGCCAGCGACAAGTCGAAGTTCGGGCAGCCCGAGGTCAACCTCGGCGTGATTCCCGGCTTCGGCGGCACGCAGCGATTGGCGCGGCGCGTGGGCGTCGGGCGCGCGATGGAGCTGATCCTCACCGGCGACATGATCGCGGCCGACGAGGCGCTGCGCATCGGGCTCGTCAATCGCGTCGTCGCAGCGGCCGGGCTGGACGCCGCGGTGAACGACTGGGCCCGCTCGATCGCCGAGGGACCCGCGCTGGCGCTGCGCAACGTCAAGCGCCTGCTGCGCGACTCGCCGGATCGCACGCTGGCCCAACAGCTCGACGCCGAGGCACGCAGCTTCGGAGCTTGCGCGGCGACCGCAGATTTCGCCGAAGGCATCGAGGCGTTCCTCGCCAAGCGCGCGCCGCGCTTCCAGGGCCCGCGCGGAACTTCCTAGTCGCTCCAGTAGCAGCGCGCCGCGGTCTCAGCTATCGTCGTCGTTGTGGGCGGGTTTATCCGCAGGCGGCGCGACATTGCCGTCGACTTCGACCCGCGGACGCTGCGGGCGGCGCGGCGGATGGTCGCCGTTGCCGGCATGGCCCTTGGGACCCGGTCCCCCGGGCCGGCGACCGCTGCCCTGCGACTTTCCGAAGCCGTGCCCCGCCGCCTTGTGCGCCGGCGGACCGCCGCGGTGCCGCGGCTGCGCGTCGCCGCCGTACCCATGCGGCCTGCCACCGTGCGCGGCCTGATTCGAGCGGCCGAACGGCATCGCGTTCGCATTGCTCTGCGGCTGCACCTCGTCGAAATTGTGGCGCTCCCGTGGCGGTCGCGGCGGATGCTCGCCTGCGCCCGCGGCGCCCTGCGGGTTCGCGCGCGGCGGGAAAGGCACACGCTGCTGATCATGCGCCGGGCGCGGCCCTTTCCTGCCCTTGGAGTGCGGGGCGCCCCCGGGGCGCTTGTCCGCCGGACGCGAACCCGGCGCATTCCCGGCCGGATGCTGCCCGGGATGGGCGTGGGCTCGTCCACCTGCATTCGCGCCGGCATGCGCACCCGCAGGCCGGCCACCGGCCTGGTGGGACCCTCGCGGGCCCTTGCGCGACTCCTGGCGACCGCCGCGTGCGTCGCGGCGATCGTGCTGCGGCGGACGCCCGGCTCCCTGCCCCGGGGCCGCGGCACGCAGGCCGGCAGCAGCGACGATCGCGTTCACGTCGCCCGCCTCGAGCTCCTCCAGGTCGCCGCGCTTCAGGCGCGTCGGCATCGCCAGCGTCCCGTAACGGACGCGAATCAGGCGGCTGACCATGATGCCCAACGCCTCGAACAGGCGTCGCACCTCGCGGTTGCGTCCTTCCTTCAGGACGACGCGGTACCAGTGGTTCGAGCCGTCCTCGTCGCCGCCACCGTCGGCGATGCTGTCGCAGCGTGCGGGACCGTCGTCGAGCTCGATGCCGGTGGTCAGCGCCTGCATCTGCTCGTCGGTGAGGCGCCCCATGACGCGCACCGCGTATTCGCGCTCGACCTCGTAGCGGGGATGCATCAGCCGGTTGGCGAGCTCCCCCGAATTGGTGAACAGCAGCAGGCCCTCGGTGTTGTAGTCGAGGCGCCCGACGTTGATCCATTTTCCGTTGCCGATGGACGGCAGCTTTTCGAACACCGTCGCGCGACCCTCGGGATCGTCACGCGTGACGATCTCCCCGGCGGGCTTGTGGTACATCAGGATCCGCGCGCGCGGCTCGGCGAAGCGCACCTTGACGAGCTCGCCGTTGATCCGAACCTCGTCGCCGGGGCTGACCTTCTGGCCGACGTCCGCAGGCATCCGGTTCACTGTGATGCGCCCGGCGAGGATCATCTCCTCCATCGCGCGACGCGAGCCGAAGCCGCAGCTCGCCAGCACCTTGTGCAGGCGTTGCGGCTCGTTGAAGACCTCGTCAGTGGAACGTTTGTGTTTCGGAGGCGGCAGGCTCTCCGCGATCTGTTGCAGCGCCAGGCTCGGCTGTTGGATCGGACCCGAGGATCGGGCTCGCGAGTGCGCTTGGCGCCTCGGCGGCCTTGGTGGGGGCATCAGGCATCTCCAGAAGTTGGGAGGTATCGAGGTCGGCGAGCGCGGGCAATTCCGCAATCGAGCGCAGGCCGAGGTCGTCGAGGAAGGCGCGGGTCGTCGCATAGAGCGCAGGACGGCCCGGGGTTTCGCGATGACCGACGGCTTCGATCCACTGCCGGTCCTCGAGCGTCTTGATGACGTTGGTCGAAACGGCGACTCCGCGGATCGCCTCGATGTCGCCGCGGGTGACGGGTTGCTGGTAGGCGATGATCGCCAGGGTTTCCATGACCGCTCGCGAATAGCGCGCCGGCTTCTCCGGCGTCAGCCGGTCGATATAGGGCTGGACCTCGCGCTTGCCCTGGAAGCGCCAGCCGGAGGCGACCTGCACCAGCTCGACCTTGCGCGGCCTCCATTCGAGCGCGATGTCGTCCAGCAGCTTGCGCACCGTGTCGGTGGTGAGCGGCGGCTCGAACAGCCTCGCCAGCTGTGCAACCGGCACCGGCTCGCCGGCGACGAGCAGGGCGGCTTCGAGCACGCCCCTGACTTCCGCGAGATCCGACTCGGGGGCCGGATCCTGCTGCGCGCCGCGCGTCGCCCGGTCGCCTGCTTCGATTTCGCTCATTGCTGGTCACCGTCGAGGGTGAACGGTCTCTCGCCGCGAAGCTGGACATGGATCGGCGCATACGGCTCGGCCTGCGCCACGCTCACCAGCTGCTCGCGCGAAAGCTCGAGCAGGGCGAGGAACGTCACCACCAGATGCGCGACGTCGGCGTGCTCGGCGAACAGCGCCGTGAATTCCATGTAGCGCGCCGGCTGCAGCAGCTTCAGCAGCCGGCTCATCTCGGAGCGCACCGAGAGCTGCTCGCGCGTGACCAGATGATGGCGATTGGCGCGCGCCCGCGCAACCAGGCCCGCCCATGCGACGCGCAGATCGTCGGGCGAGACGTCCGGCAGACGCACTGCCGCGGTCCGGTCGAACCAGATGCGAGTCGTCGCAAAGTCGCGCTCGGCGAGCGGCATCGCATCGATGTCGCGGGCGGCCTGCTTCATCCGCTCGTATTCGAGCAGCCTGCGCACCAGCTCGGCGCGCGGGTCGTCGGCCTCGGCGCCCGGGGGCGCTGGCGGACGCGGCAGCAGCAGCCGCGACTTGATCTCGATCAGTACCGCGGCCATCAGCAGGTACTCCGCGGCAAGCTCGAGCTGGGTGCGGCGCATCATCTCGACGTAGCCCAGGTACTGGCGCGTCAGCTCCGCCATCGGGATGTCGAGCACGTTGATGTTCTGCCGTCGGATCAGGTAGAGCAGCAGGTCGAGCGGTCCCTCGAAGGTCTCGAGGAAGACCTCGAGCGCCTCCGGCGGGATGTAGAGGTCCCGCGGCAGCTCGTTGACCGGCTCCCCGTAGACGCGCGCGAGCGGCCTGGGCTCGGGCGACGGATGCGCGAGGTCGAGCTCGGCACCCTCGCTAATCATACGAGAGCCCCATCGCATCGCGCACGTCGCGCATCGTCTCCTCGGCGAGCTTGCGTGCGCGCTCGCATCCGTCGGCGACGATGTTGCGCACCAGCGTCGGGTCGTCGACATACTTCTGGGCCCGCTCGCGCATCGGCTGCTGCTCCTTGATGATCGCGTCGATCACGGGCTGCTTGCAATCGAGACAGCCGATGCCGGCGGTCGTGCAGCCCTTCCACACCCAGTCCCGCGTTTCCCGGCTCGAGTAGATCTGGTGTAGCGGCCACACGGGGCCGTGTTCGGGATCGCCGGGATCGCTGCGCCGCGCGCGCGCCGGATCGGTCTGCATCGTCCGGATCTTCTGCGTCACGGCGGCAGGCTCCTCGCGCATCAGGATCGCGTTGCCGTAGGATTTGGACATCTTCTGGCCGTCGAGGCCCGGCACCCGCGGCGTCTCGGTCAGCAGCGGCTGCGGTTCGGGGAGGATGACCCGCCGCGATCCCTCCAGGTAGCCGAACAGGCGCTCGCGATCGCCCAGCGACAGGTTCTGCGTCTCCTCGAGCAACTCGCGCGCGGCCTCCAGTGCCTGGGTGTCGCCCTGTTCCTGGAACGCAGTGCGCATCGTCTCGTAGCGCTTGGCCTTCGCCCGGCCGAGCTTCTTGATCGCGCCCTTGGCCTTCTCCTCGAATCCCGGCTCGCGCCCGTAGATGTGGTTGAAGCGCCGTGCGAGCTCGCGCGTGACCTCGATGTGCGAGACCTGGTCCTCGCCGACGGGGACCTTGTTCGCCCGGTACACGAGGATGTCGGCGCTCATCATCACCGGATAGCCGAGGAACCCGAAGTTCGACAGGTCGCGGTCGACGAGCCGCTGCTGCTGGTCCTTGTAGGTCGGCACGCGCTCGAGCCAGCCGACCGGCGTGATCATCCCGAGCAGCAGGGTGAGCTCGGCGTGCTCTGGCACGCGCGACTGGATGAACAGCGTCGCCCGCGTCGGATCGACGCCCGCCGCGAGCCAGTCGACGAACATCTCCCAGACGCTGTCGGCGATCGTCTCGGATTCGTCGAAATGGGTCGTCAGCGCGTGCCAGTCGGCCGCGAAGAACAGGCACTCGTACTCCTCCTGGAGCTTGATCCAGTTCTTGAGTGCGCCATGGTAGTGGCCGATATGCATGCGCCCGGTGGGACGCATGCCGGAGAGCACGCGGTCTGCAAACATCTTGTCGTTGTTCGGTCAGCTTGGAATCAGAATCCGAGCAGGAGCTGCAGCACGTATTCGCCCGCGCGGAGCAGCGGGTCCATCAGGCTGTTGATCAGTCCTGTCATCAGCAGCGCGAGGATGATGAACAGCCCCCACGGCTCGATGCGCTGCCATGCCGCCGCTGCGCGCGCCGGAAGCAGGCTCACCGCGATGCGGCCGCCGTCGAGCGGCGGTATCGGTATCAGGTTCAACGCCATCAACACCAGATTGACCGAGATGCCGGCTTTCCCCATCAGGAACAACGCCTCGTTCGGGAACAAGCCCGATTCCCCGCAGAGCTTGAGCACCAGGCCCCACAGGAATGCCATGAAGAAGTTCGCAGCCGGTCCGGCGCCTGCGACCCACAGCATGTCGCGCTTCGGGTCGCGCAGGTTGCCGAAATTCACCGGCACGGGTTTAGCCCAGCCGAAGATGAAAAGCGGGCCGCCGGCAGCCTTGGCAGCGAGGATCAGCGCCCCGGGGACGAGGATCGTCCCGACCAGGTCGACGTGCTTGAGCGGATTCAGCGTGATCCTGCCCAGCAACTCCGCCGTGCGATCGCCGAAGCGCTTGGCGGCATAGCCGTGGGCTGCTTCGTGCAACGTGATCGCCAGGACCACCGGCACTATCCACAGCGCAATGGTCTGCAGCGAAAGATCCATTCAGGTCGTCATTCTACCTCAAGCGGGGCCCACCGCGCCCCGCAGACCGATCGGCGTCGGCCGCGAATCGCGGCTTGCGGGGCCGGCCTCAGGCCTCGCCGCCCTCGACCCCGGTCACGTCGATGCCCAACCGCGCGAGGTCGCCCCGACCCTGGCGGACCAGCACCGGCTCCGCTTGGGCGAGGTCGATGACCGTCGTCGGCTCGGCCGGACACGGTCCCGCGTCGATGATGCCCTCGACGCGGCCATCGAGCCGCGCTTCGATCTCCGCGGCGTCGTTCAAGGGCTCCGATGACCCCGGCAGGATCAGCGTCGACGACAGGATCGGCTCGCCGAGTTCCGCGAGCAGCGCGCGCACGACCGGATGATCGGGAACCCGCACGCCGATGGTGCTGCGCCGCGGGTGCTGGACCGCCCGCGGCACTTCACGGCTGGCCGGCAGCAGGAAGGTGTAGCTGCCGGGCGCCCCCTGCCGAACGATGCGGAACTGCCAGTTGTCCATCCGCGCGTAGACGCCGATCTGCGCGAGGTCCTTGCACACCAGGGTCAGGTGATGGCGCAGGTCGACGCCCCGCAGCACCCGTATGCGCCGCGCCGCCTCGCCCTCATGGACGCGGCACCCCAGCGCATAGCTGGAATCGGTCGGATACGCGACGACGCCACCTTCACGAATGATCGCCGCCGCCGCCCGCACAAGCCGGGGCTGCGGGTGCGTCGGGTGCAGAGTGAATCTCTGGCTCATGGCTATATAATGAGGCCCAATTCTAACCAATTGGTTATATCGGAGTGAACCTCCAGCAATTGAAATACCTCTGCGCGGTCGTCGACCACGGCCTCAACGTGTCCGGCGCAGCCGAGGCACTGTGCACATCGCAACCGGGAATCAGCAAGCAGATCCGTCAGCTCGAAGACGAGCTGGGGCTGCGAGTGTTCGTTCGCCAGGGCAAGCGCCTGACGTCGCTGACGCCCGCGGGTGCCGACGTCATCGCGGCCGCGCGCAGCGCGCGGCGCGAGATCCACAACCTGAAGCGCATCGCTGAGGAGTTCCGCAGCGAGGATGCGGGCGTGCTTGCAATAGCGACGACCCACGCGCAGGCGCGTTACGTGTTGCCGAAGGTACTGGCCCAGTTCTCCTTGCGCTTTCCGAAGGTCCGCCTGGTGCTGCACCAGGGCAATCCGGCTCAGGTCGCCGAGCGCACGGCCGCAGGCGAGGTCGACATCGGGATCGCGACCGAGGCACTCGCCGAGCATCCGGACATCGCGACGCTGCCCTGCCATCGATGGAACCGGGGCATCCTCGTTCCGACCGGCCACGCGCTGACGAAGGAGCGCCCGCTGTCCCTTGAAGCGATCGCGCGGCACCCGATCGTCACCTACGATTTCGCGTTCACGGGTCGCTCGGCGATCAACGCGGCGTTCGCAACCAGGGGGCTCGAAACCAATGTGGTGCTGACCGCGCTCGACACCGACGTCATCAAGACCTATGTCGCGATGGGCATGGGCATCGGCATCATCGCACTGATGGCTTACGATCCGGTGAAGGACGCCGGCTTCGAGATGCTCGACGCAAGTCACCTGTTCGCGGCATCGACGACGCGCCTCGCCCTGCGCAAGGGTGCTTTCCTGCGCGGGTTCGTCTATGAGTTCATCGCGCTGTTCGCGCCGCAGTACAGCCGCGCTGCCGTCGACGCCGCACTGGCCGGCACCGCGACCGCGAGCGACGGGCTTTGAGCCCGCGGCCTCACGCCGCCGCGCCGGTTGCGGGCGTCGCGGGTGGGCACGCGCCGAGGTCCTGGGGGCTGGCGGGGTTGCTCGCGGCGCTCGCGATGCTCGGTCCGTTCTCGATCGACATGTACCTCCCCGCGTTCACGGCCATCGGGGTGGCATTCGATGCGTCGGCGATCGCCGTGCAGCAGACGCTGTCGACCTACCTGTTCGCGTTCGCGTTCATGATGCTGTGGCACGGTGCGCTGTCGGACGCCTGGGGCCGGCGCCCGATCGTCATCGGCAGCCTGGCGATCTACGCGCTCGCTTCGCTCGGCTGCGCGATTTCGGGCAACATCGAGTCGCTGTGGCTGTTCCGCGCGCTGCAGGGCATCTCCGCGGGCGCCGGGCTGGTGCTCGGACGCGCCATCATCCGCGACCGTTTCAGCGGAGCCGAGGCCCAGCGCCTGATGTCGCAGATCACGCTGATCTTCGGCATCGCGCCCGCGCTCGCCCCCGTGATCGGCGGCGCGGTGCTGAACCTCCTCGGCTGGCGCGCGATCTTCTGGCTGATCACGGCGTTCGCCCTCGTGGTCCTCGGATGGGCGACGCGCAGCCTGCCCGAGACCCTGCCCCCGCCATCGCGCCAGCCGCTGCAGCCGAGGCGGCTGTGGAACAGTTACCGCGCGGTGCTCCTGCGGCGCGACTTCCTGCTGCTGGCGGCGATACCCACGATGAACTTCGCAGCGTATTTCATCTACGTCGCAAGCGCGCCGACGTTCCTCGCGCAGCTCGGCGTCACAACCTGGGGCTTCGCGTGGCTGTTCGTGCCGATGATCACCGGCATCGTGGCCGGGGCTGCAATCTCCGGGCGCAGCGCGGGACGCCTCTCCCCGGCGCAGACCATCGGCATCGGCTACGCATTCATGTTCGCCGGCGGCATCATCAACGCGCTGACCGCGCTATTCGTCCCGCCGGGCGTGCCGTGGCACGTGCTGCCGCTGATGGTGTTCACGCTGGGCAGCAGCCTCGTGATGCCGAGCCTCACGCTGATCCTGCTCGACCTCTTTCCGACCATGCGCGGCATGGCGTCGTCGCTGCAGGGTTTCGCCCAGTTCGCCTTTTCCGGGTTCAACGCCGGAACGATCGCGCCGCTGCTCGCAGGCTCGCTGACCACGCTGGCCGCGGGAATGCTTTGCTTCACCTGCGCAAGCTATGCGCTCTGGCTCGTCCATCAGCGCGGTGCGACGCGCCCCCACGAAGGAGATATCCGATGACGATTCGCAAATGGCTGCTCGTCGGCTTCGCGTCGCTGCTCGCGCTTCCGCCGGGCGCGCTCGCCGCGAGCCTTCCGACCCGAACGCTGACCATCCGCGGTCACAGCCTGGTCGTCGAAGTGGCCGCCACCGGGCCGACGCGCGAGACCGGCCTGATGAACCGCTTCAGCCTCCAGCGAGACCACGGCATGCTGTTCGTGTTCGATGCCCCGCAGCGGCTCGCGTTCTGGATGAAGAACACCTACATCCCGCTGTCGGTCGCGTTCGTGGATATCGACGGGCGCATCGTGAACATCGAGGACATGCGCCCGCTCGATCTCGCGACCCAATGGTCCACCGAACCCGCGCTGTACGCGATCGAGATGAAGCAGGGATGGTTCCTCGAACGCGGGATCGGCCCCGGCGACGTCGTGCAGGGACTGACCCCCCGACCGTGATACGAACCCCTGCGCGCCTTCGAGGATCCCGCATGGGCGCCACTTACCGAAAATTCGGGTTTGCGCGCAAAGCCTGAAGGGTATGATCGGTTTCCCCTGACAAGCCAAACAAAGGGGGAGATCAAATGCTGTCCGGCATCGATCCCGGCGCACCCGCAGCGATCCGGGGCTACATCGTCAACGAGCACATCGCGCGACTGTCCAGCGCCGCATTGCAGAACCGGCCGTTGCAGCCGGTCATGGAGTCGATCGTCGCCGAGCTCGGATTCGACAGCTTCATGTACGGCATGTCGGCCGATCCCAGCCCGACCCGCAGGGACACGCGCACGTTCGTGTGGACGACCTTGCCTCGCGAATGGGTCGTACTCTACGGACGACGCGGCTACATCGAGGTGGACCCGAGGGTCACGCAGACCTACAACCGGAACGTCCCCTTCGTATGGGATGCCACCGAATACCGCGGCGATCCGCAGTGCCGGGATTTCCTCGCCGATGCGGCGCGATATGGCGTCGCGAGCGGCGTCGCGATCTCGTTTCGCGATCCCGACCACGGTCGGGTGCTGGTCGCCGTCAATTCGCGCATCAGTCCGGTCGACGCTGCACGCCGGCGACGGGTCGCGCGTCAGTTGGGGGAGATCGTGCTGCTCGCGATGTCATTCCACGATTTCTTCATGGCGCACCTCGTCGACCGCGAGCCGTCGCTGATGGTGCGCGTTGCGCCGCTCTCGCCGCGGGAAGGGCAATGCCTGGAGCTCGCCGCCAACGGCATGACCAGCATCGACATCGGGGTGAAGCTCGGCATCAAGCCGAGAACGGCGAACTTCCACTTCAGGAACATCGTCTCCAAGCTGGGCGTGCTGAACCGCAAGGAGGCGATCGCGATGGGCATCGCACGGGGCCTGATACGTCCCAATCCGGTGACGATGGGACGCGTTCCCGGCCACGGGCGGGAGAACCGGCGCCCCGGTCCGGGCCAGGTGTGAAGCGTCGCAGCTAGGCGCCGAGCGCTTCGAGGAAAGCCGCGAGCTCTTCGGGCAGCGCGGCCGCCACGGTCATGACCTCGCCGCTCCCCGGATGCTCGAAGCTGATGCGCGCCGCGTGCAGGAACATCCTCTTCAGTCCCTGTCGCGCCAGCGTCCTGTTCCATGCGAAATCGCCGTACTTGTCGTCCCCTGCCAGCGGGTGACCGAGGTGCGCCAGATGGACGCGGATCTGGTGCGTGCGTCCGGTCTCGAGTTCGGCCTCGAGCAGTGCCAGCGGCGGATCGTGCCGAGGCCAGGTCCGCTCACGGCGGAAGGTCGTGACCGCCGGGCGCCCGGCATCCTCGACCCGCACCCGGCGTTCGCCCTCGCGAGTCGAGAACTTGAAGAGCGGCAGGTCGACCTTGCGCTTGGCGTCGCGCCACGGCCCCCGCACCAGGACCAGGTAGCGCTTGTCGACCCTGCCCTCGCGCAGTTGGGCGTGCAAGGCGATGAGCGCCGAGCGCTTCTTGGCCACGAGCAGCACGCCGGAGGTGTCGCGGTCGAGGCGATGCACCAGTTCCAGGAAAGGCGCCGCCGGCCGCGCCGCGCGAAGCTGCTCGATCAGCCCCAATGCGATGCCGCTGCCTCCGTGCACGGCGAGTCCCGCGGGCTTGTCGACCGCGATCATCGCGTCGGCCTCGAACAGGATCGGCACCGGAAAGCGCCGCGGGCGCGCAGCGGAGCGCCCCGCTGCGGGCGCCGCGACGGGACCGGCGGTCCGGATCGGGGGGATCCGCACGACGTCACCGACGGCAAGCCGCGTGTCCGGTCCCACGCGTCCCTTGTTGATCCGGACCTCGCCGCTGCGCAGAATGCGATAGACGTGGCTCTTGGGGACGCCTTTGAGGCTGCGAATCAGGAAATTGTCGATCCGCTGGCCTGCCGCCTCGTCCCCGACCGTGAGCCAGCTGACGGCGTCCTTGCTTAACTCGTTCATTCGCTTATAATTATGTCCGTACCGCGCGAAGGCGCTGCCACCCGGCCGCGGATGTCGTTTCGACGTCCCCGCCCCGTGCCGGCACCGCTGCGGGCCCCGCATCGGAATGCAAGACGCGGGGCAAAAAACCGGTTAAGTCGCTCACCGGGCGGGAAATTTTCCCGCGGGAGCAGCGATGGTAAAGCAATGGCGCAGCCCCCGCACCCGGCATCGGCCGGTTCGAAGCGACCGCTGCGCGGCGTCACAGCGAATCGATCTGTCCCGGCTGCTCCGCAATCGATGCGAGGAAGCGGCCGTGGGGATACTCCGCTAGCTCGCACAGAAGAAGACCATCCGACGAGAGCCTCCGGCAAAGGGCCGGAGCCGCGAATCAGCATGCGTAAGCCGCCTCGCCCTTCCGACCTGTCCCGGCAGACGCCCGGACACGGTCCGTCTTCGCCCGCGACCGCCGCGTAAGCGTCACCCGCGCCGCGGTTGATCCGCGGCGCGTCGCTCGTCCCAGCCGCTTGCCCGCGGCGCGTTGCGCCGGGGACCAGGCCCATGAAACGCATGCTGTTCAATGCCACCCAGGCGGAAGAACTCCGGGTGGCGATCGTCGACGGTCAGAAGCTGATCGATCTCGACATCGAATCCGCGTCGAAGGAACAACGCAAGAGCAACATCTACAAAGCCGTCATCACGCGCGTCGAGCCTTCGCTCGAAGCCTGCTTCGTCGATTACGGCACCGACCGCCACGGCTTCCTGCCGTTCAAGGAGATTTCCCGCCAGTACCTCAAGTCCCCGCGCAAAGGCGGCGACGGCGAGGACGGGGAAGGCGAATCCCGCGCCCGCATGCAGGACCAGCTGCGCGAGGGCCAGGAGCTGATCGTCCAGGTCGACAAGGACGAGCGCGGCAACAAGGGCGCAGCGCTGACGACCTACATCTCGCTCGCCGGCCGCTACCTGGTGCTGATGCCGAACAATCCGCGCGGCGGCGGGGTCTCGCGCCGCGTCGAAGGCGAGGAGCGCAACGAGTTGCGCGAAGCCGTCTCGTCGCTCGAGGTTCCCGCAGGCATGAGCGTCATCGCGCGCACCGCCGGCATCGGCCGTACGGTGGAAGAGTTGCAGTGGGACCTCAACTACCTGCTGCAGCTGTGGCACGCGATCGAGGATGCCGCGAAGCTCCAGTCCGGCGCGTACCTGATCTACCAGGAATCGAGCCTAGTGATCCGCGCGATCCGCGACTACTTCCACCCGGACATCGGCGAAATCCTGATCGACACCGAGGCGATCTACGAGCAGGCCCAGCAGTTCATGGGCCACGTGATGCCGGGCAACGTGTCTCGCGTCAAGCTCTACAACGACGACGTCCCCCTGTTCTCGCGCTTCCAGATCGAGCACCAGATCGAGACCGCGTACGCGCGGCAGGTGCCGCTGCCCTCGGGCGGCGCGATCGTCATCGACCACACCGAGGCGCTGGTCGCGGTCGACGTCAATTCGGCGCGCGCGACCAAGGCTGGCGACATCGAGACGACGGCGTTCAACACCAATCTCGAGGCAGCCGAGGAGATCGCGCGCCAGCTGCGCCTGCGCGACCTGGGCGGCCTGATCGTCATCGACTTCATCGACATGGAGAGCGCGAAGAACCAGCGCGAGGTCGAGAACCGCCTGCGCGATTCGCTGAAATACGATCGCGCCCGCGTGCAGCTGGGCAAGATCTCGCGCTTCGGCCTGATGGAGCTCTCGCGCCAGCGCCTGCGCCCGGCGCTCGCCGAATCCGCCTACATCCCCTGCCCGCGCTGCCACGGCATCGGCCACATCCGCGGGACGGAATCCACCGCGCTGCACATCCTGCGCATCATTCAGGAAGAGGCGATGAAGGACAACACGGCGCAGATCGTCGCGCAGGTGCCCGTCGACGTCGCCACGTTCCTGCTGAACGAGAAGCGCGCCGAGGTGCTCACGGTGGAGACGCGCTTCAAGGTCAACGTGCTGCTGGTTCCGAACCGCCATCTCGAAACGCCGAACTACAGAGTCGAGCGCATGCGCCACGACGATCTCAACCAGAGCGAGCCGCTGCCCCCGTCGTTCCAGATGGTCGAGCAGCCGGAGGAAGCCGACGCAGCGAAGGCGCGCAAGGAAGAAGCCAAGGAGCCGCGCCAGGAAGCGGTGGTCAAGGGCATCACCCCTGCGCAGCCCGCACCGATGCCGGCCGAGCTGCGCACGGCCGCGGCGCCCCCGCCCGCCACGCCCATCGAGGGCGGATCGTGGCTCGGACGCATGCTGCAGTGGTTCCGCACGCCCCCGGCGCGCCCCATCGAGGCGCCTGCACCGGCGCCGTCCCCCGCCGCGCCCGTGCGGACGCGCGAGCAGCGTCCGCCGCGCGAGCGCGAGGGATCGCGCGAAGGCAAGCCGCGTGGCGAGGGCCGGCGCGAAGGATCGCGCGAGGGTCAGCGCGAGGGCCAGGGTCGCCGCGACGAGCGGCGACCGGAGCGCGAGCGCCGCGACGAGCGACGTGGCGAAGGCCGGGGCGCGCCGCACGGCGCGATCGAATCGCAGCGCCCCGCGGGAACGCCCGAGCGCAAGGAAGCTCGCCGACCGCCGCGCGAAGGCAAGCCGCCCGGGCAACCGCGGCCGCCGCGCGAATCGACGCCGATTGCCGCTGCCCAGGCAGCAGCGCCGACCGCAGGCTCCGACACCGGTGTCGCGCAGCCCCCGGGCCCGGCGGCGGGCGCCGACGAACACCGCGAGGGAAGCCGGAGGCGGCGTGGCCGTCGCGGCCGCGGCGGCGACCGCGCGGAGCGTGGCGAGCGG
>DAHUXO010000134.1 GCA_027307095.1 Betaproteobacteria bacterium
TGCGCTTGAAGAAGTCAACGTAAGCCTGCGCGTTGCGCGCGTCGCGTTCCGCAAGGACCTTGCTGGGACATGGATCGGGCAGCAGGTGCCAGTCGAACTCGATGCGACCGACGACCAACCTCGCGTAGGGATTGCCGGCAAGCGCGATGCCCGCCACGTGCGTCCCGTGCATCCAGTTGCCCGACAGGTCGAGTTCCTCGATCGTGCTCTTGTACTCGTCGGACTTCAGCGTCGACAGGTATTTCTTGAGGTCGGTGGCCTCGGGGCTGTCGATGTTCGAGCGCAGGTCCGAGAAGCCCTTGAGACGCGCTTTCATTTGCGGTATGCGACCCTTGAGGTCCGCCGGAATCGGCTGCAGCTCTCCCTTCGCCGGCTCGGAATAGCGGTCGAACGCGATGACGGCAGGCTTGCCCGCGTCCTTCACGACGTTGCCCGGGAACAGCGACAGGTCGACGCCGCTGTCCCAGATCCCGATGTTCACGTGCGCATACGGCCTGCCGGGCGGCAGCGTGACGTCGCGCGCGGCCCAGATGTCGGGTTTCTCGACGTGGTGCGCGGCGAGGTACGCCCCATAGGTGGCGACCAGCGTGTCCTTGAGCGGCAGGGCGGCGACCAGCCTGAACCTCGCGTTGACGATCGTCGGCGCGAGATCCGAGCTCAGCGACCCGGTCTTGTCGACGGTCGGCTGGATGACGTTGCGCACGTAACCCAGCATCAGCGCCTCGCTCGAGATCTCGGCGCCGGCCTTCGCTTCCTTCACCTCGTTCTGAACGATTGCGTAGGGCATCTTCGCGAGGTCGGCCGCCATCAGGCGCCCGACTTCCTTGCGATAGGCCTCCGAGATGTCGCTGCCTTCCTTGCGCTGCGCGTCGATCATCGCCCGCAGTTGCATTCCGGACAGCAGCTTCTCCGCAGGCTTGTCCTGCAGCTCCTGGATGCGAGCCGCGCGCTTCAGCGCCTCGCCGTAGTTGCCGTCTAGGTAATCGAGCAGCGCGAGCTCGCTCTCGAGCTGGCGCAGTGTCGCCCGGTCGTCGATCTGGTACTTGGCCAGCACCGACTCGGTGTCGCGCCGAACCTCGGCGGCGAAAGGCTTGAACTTGGATGCGTCGCGGACGACGTCCTCGACCCGTCCGTCGATCTTGTAGGTGAAGCGCGGAAGGTCGGCGGCCTTTTCGATCTTCGGCCGCGGCTGCGCGTACGCGGGAGCGATGGCGATGCCGAGGACACAGACGACGATGGCGAAGCGGGTCAGCACGAAGCAATCCTCCGAAGGGTATGAAGGGGCCGGCCCGTGACCGGCTCCGCGAGGGACCGGTATTCTATCCAGCCGGGTGGGGCCCGGTCCGACACACGACTGACCGGGGGCGATGCCCGGAAGTTCGGCGCTGGAGCCCGCGGGGAGCGTCGCGCAGTTCGAAAAACGCGAAAATCGGGGTCAGACCACGATTTTAAACGTGGTCCGTCCCGGATTTTCAGGGGCGGCGGCCGGCGACGACGCGCGGGATTCCGGCGAGATCACGCGCCGATGCGATGTCGGCGAGCCCCGCTTCGGCGAAAAGGCGTTGCACGGGGTCCGACTGGTCGTAGCCATGCTCGACGACCAGCCAGCCCCCCATCGCAAGCCGCGCCGGCGCGCCTGCGACGATGACCCGCAGCGCATCGAGACCATCGGCGCCTGCCGCAAGGGCCCCGATCGGCTCGAACCGCAGATCGCCTTCACGCAGGTGAACGTCGCCCGCGGCGACGTAAGGGGGATTGCTGGCGATGAGATCGAAACGCGTTGCGGTCCGCGGCGGGAGAGCGTCATACCAGTCGCCGCTCACGAAAGCGATGTTCGCGATACCGAGGCGCTGCGCATTGGCGCGGGCGACCTCGAGCGCGGCCTGCGAACGATCGCTCGCGACGACCCGCGCGAGCGGGCGCTCGTGCGCGACGGCGAGCGCGATCGCCCCCGATCCGGTACCGAGATCCAGCACGCTCGGCACGCGATCGGAGGAAAGCCTTGCGAGCGCCATCTCCACCAGCGTCTCGGTTTCCGGTCGCGGGATCAGCACCGAAGGATCGACGGCAAGACGCAATCCCCAGAACTCGCGCCATCCGGTCAGGTAGGCGACGGGCTCGCCCTCGCGCCTGCGCCTGGCGAGCGCGAAGAAGCGATCGGCATCCTCGCTCGGAAGAACGTCGCCTGCGTGCGCGATCAGCCACGCACGGTCGCGTCCCAGTGCGTGGGCGAGGAGCGCCTGCCCGTCGACGGGGACCAGGCCGCTTTGCGCCAGTGCCCAGCGCACCGTCGGCGGCGCCGTCATCGCGCTGCGGACGGCCGCGAAACCTCCTGCGGCCACCGCGGTTTCCACGCGTCGTTGCGCACCGACTCGAACAGCCGCACCCGGTGACCGTAGTAGTGTCCCCAGCCCACATCACCGAGACCCGCTTTCTGCAGCACGCGCTGCGATGCCGCGTTGTCGGGGTGGGTGACGCCAATGATCCGGTACAGGCCGAGGTCGTCGAATCCGTACTCGACGAGAGCGCGCGCCCCTTCCGTGGCATAGCCCCGGCCCCACGCGGGAAAGCGCAGGCGGTAGCCAACCTCCACTTCGGCCGTGCGCGGAATGTACTTGAGTGCGAACCACCCAATGAACTCGCCGCCGTCGCGCCGGGTCGCGCGCCAGGTGCCAAGCCCCGGATAGAGGGCATAGATGCGCGGTATGCGCCGGATCGCATCGTCGACCTGCTCGCGCGTCGACAGGCGACCGTTGCCGATGTAGCGCATCACGCGGGGATCGGAATCGAGCTCGTGGAGCTCGTTGGCGTGCTCGGCGGCGATCTCGTGCAGCGCGAGGCGCCGCGTCGTCAGCCAGGCGCTCATGCGTCCCCCGACAGCGTCGCGAGCTGTTCGGCCTGGAACTCCTGCCCCAGCGCGCCGATCAGCTCGTCGAGGTCGCCGTCCATGATCGCGTCGATCTTGTACAGCGTCAGGTTGATCCGGTGATCTGTCACGCGCCCTTGCGGAAAATTGTAGGTGCGGATGCGCTCGCTGCGATCGCCCGACCCAATCAGGCTCTTGCGCTGCGCGGCCTCCTTCTGCGCGCGCTCCCGACGATCGCGGTCGACGAGCCGCGACGCGAGCACGCTCATTGCCTGCGCCCGATTGCGGTGCTGCGAGCGATCGTCCTGGCATTCGACGACGAGCCCGGTCGGCAGGTGGGTGATGCGCACCGCCGAATCGGTCTTGTTGATGTGCTGCCCGCCCGCGCCCGAGGCACGGAAGGTGTCGATGCGCAGGTCGGACGGGTTGATCTCGATGTCCGCGACCGGGTCGGCCTCGGGCAGTATCGCCACGGTGCAAGCCGAGGTGTGGATGCGTCCCTGCGCCTCGGTCTGCGGCACGCGCTGCACGCGATGCCCGCCGGACTCGAACTTGAGCCGTGCATAGACGCGGTTGCCGACGATGCGCGCGATGATCTCGCGATAGCCGCCGAGATCCGACGCGGACTCGGAGACGACCTCGACCTTCCAGCGCTGCCGTTCGGCATAGCGGGAGTACATCCGGAACAGGTCCGCCGCAAACAATGCCGATTCGTCTCCGCCGGTCCCGGCCCGGATCTCGATGAAGACGTTGCGCTCGTCGTCGGGATCCTTGGGAAGCAGCATCGCCTGCAGCTCCCCCTCGAGCGCCGCCAGGCGGATCTCGGCGGCACGGCGCTCGTCGTCGGCGAAATCGCGCATCTGCGGATCGCGCGCGAGCTCCGCCGCCGTCGCGAGATCGGCCTCGGCGCGCCCGAAGTCGCGGTAGCGCGCGACGATCGGATCGATCTCTGCGCGCTCCTTCGACCACGTGCGATAGCGCTCGAGATCCCGCGTAGCGTCCTCGGCCGCGAGCAGTGCGTCGAGCTCGGCGACGCGAGCGCCGAGCTGGTCGAGCTTGGTGCGTAACGACAGTTTCATGCGGATCGGGGGCTTGGGGTCCGGGGATGCCTGCGTAGCTGCGTCGGGCGCGTCGGATGATTCGGGATCGGATCGCCTTCCGGGCAGGGCCGGATCGGCCGGAGGGTGGCAACCCGCAGCCATTGCCGCGACTGCCGAGGGCGCCCCTTCCCGCAGCCGGCGGAACCGGGGCCGCGGATACCCGCCGCTACGACTCGCGATCGGCCGAGGGTTCGGGCAGGCCGTAGACGCGCGCGAACAGCGCGATCATTTCGGCACGCTCGGCGTCGCCCGCTGCGTTGAGCGCAGCGAGCGGTGCGTGCAGCAGCTTGCTGCTGACGCCCCGCGCAAGCGACTCGAGCACGGCATCGGGACTCGAACCTGCGGCGAGCTGGCGCCGGGCGCGCTCGAGCTCCGCGCCGCACACCGCATCGTGGTGCTGCGACAGCGCGGCGATGGTCGGCACCACGCTGCGGCCCTGCAACCAGTGCAGGAAATGCGCTGCCTGTGCCGCGATCATCTGCTCGGCCTGGACGACGGCCTCGCGGCGTACCTGCAGGTTGCCCTTCACGATCTCGGCGAGATCGTCGATGCTGTAGAGGAAGACGTCGTCGAGTGCGGCGGCCTCGGCCTCGACGTCACGCGGCACGCCGAGGTCGACGATCAGCACCGGCGCATGCCGGCGCTGCCGGATGACGCGCTCGAGCGTTCCCTTGCCGATGATCGGCAGCGTGCTCGCGGTGCAGGTGACGATGATGTCGAATTGCGCAAGGCGTCCGGTGAGCTCGGTCAGCGTGATCGCCTCGGCGCCGAAGCGCTGCGCGAGCTTTTCGCCCCGATCGAGCGTCCGGTTGGCAACGGTGATCGAACGCGGCTTGCGCGCCGCGAAATGCGTCGCCGCAAGCTCGATCATCTCGCCCGCACCCACCAGCAGGAGCCGCTGGTCGGCGATCGACGGGAAGATGCGCTCGGCGAGCTTCACTGCCGCCGCGGCCATCGAGATCGACGCGCTGCCGATGTCGGTTTGCGTGCGTACGTCCTTGGCGACGGCGAACGTGCGCTGGAACAGGCGGTTCAGCACCAGGCCCAGCGACCCGGCGGCCTGCGCCGAGCGCACCGCCTGCTTCATCTGGCCGAGGATCTGGGGCTCGCCGAGGACCATCGAATCGAGGCCGCTCGCGACCCGGAAAGCGTGCGTCACCGCGCGGTCGCGAGGCAGCGTGTAGACGTAGGGGTCGAGCGCCGCGCGCGGCAACTGATGCGCGTCCTCGAGCCAGCGTGCGACCGACCCCGGCTCGCCGCCGTGGAAATACACCTCGGTCCGGTTGCAGGTCGACAGGATCGCAGCCTCCTTGACCGTGCCCTGCGCGGTGAGCTCGCGCAGCGCGTCGGACAGCGCGTTGGGCGCGAACGTCACCCGCTCCCGGACATCGAGCGGGGCCGTGGTGTGGTTGAGTCCCAGCGTATAGAGCGCCATGGTGGTCGGTTGGTGATGCCGGTTCGCTGCCGCTCCAAGCGGCACGACGGCACCCACGCCGGACGGATTTTACCGCAGCGCCGGCGGGGGAGGCGAGGACGAGCCTTTGATTTCCGTCAATGAAGCGCCCCGACTGGTCGGGGGGAGCGCGGAATCAGGTTGTGGCGCCGTCACAACCCGGCCGGGCGCGGCAGCCAGGACCGCCTTCGGCGGGGCCGACGCCCGGCGCCCCGCCGGCACCCAGCAGCTGTCCCAGAACGGGTAATCGGCGAGGCGCTCGACGAGGTGCGCGCGAAGCGGCCGGCGCAGCAGCTCGCGCGCGACGGCTGCGATCTCGGCATCGCCGCGGATGGGGCGCCATTCGAAACGAACGTCCCAGACCGGGCCTCCCCGATCGCGGCAGCATCGCACTCGCTCGGCGGCGCGCGCCAGGAACGCCGCCGTCGCGTCGCCGACGTTGCCGCGGCGCAGCGCGACCAACGCCTCGAGACGCGAAGGCAGCAGCACCCAGGCGACGATGTCCCACAGGCCCGATGTCTGCATCAGTGCGAGCTCCCCCGCCACCGCCGCGGCCGAAGCGAAATCCGCGAACGTCGGCGCGCCGTGACAGGTCGTGGCCGCGATGCGCCAGGCAAGCGCGCGGGTCTCGCCGATTCTGCCCAGCGGAACGTATCTCATGACGTCGGTATATCGGACTGGTTGGCTCACGGTATCGGATGTGCGTTGCCGACAACATCGGCCTTCCGGTCGATGCGATGCGAGCGGCGGAATCGTTGCGTTCACGAAACTTTGGAGTAGCATCCGATCTCGGCCGATGGTGGGTCACGTCGCCGGCGATCGTGAAGTGCGAGTCAGCCAGAACGCATGGCAACTGAAGACCGATCAAAAGGTCGAGAAAGCGGGTCGTCGAAGCGCGCTGCAACAACGCACAGGAGGCACGATGAGGGAACGCCGTATGCCTGCGGAGAAGTCGGGACCGCAGGATTCCGTCGCGGACATGTTGCGCGAAGCCGAAGACCGCGCGCTGGTCGCCGACCGATCCGATCCGCACTCTCCCTATCACCCGGGCGCAAACGCCACGCCGGGCGGCCGCCGACGCTTCATGTTCGGCTCACTCGCAGTCGCAGGCGCGGTCGCGAGCCTGCCGGGACTGGCGCGGGCCAAGGGTTCGCTCGGCTCCGAGGAGCACGACGTCCCCGCAGATGCGACCAAGGTCCCGGGCTATCCGCTTGCCGACGAGAGCTACGGCACGCGCTCGCAGTTCGAGACCGAGGTGCGGGTGCGCTTCAAGACCGCAACGCCCCTGTCGTCGTGGACGTTCACGCCGCTGCAGGGCAGCCTCGGCATCGTGACGCCCTCGGGGCTGCACTTCGAGCGCAGCCACGGCGGCACCGCGGTGATCGATCCGAGCAAGCACAATCTGTTCGTGCACGGCATGGTACGGTCGCCGAAGAAGTTCTCGATGAAGGACATCAAGCGCTTTCCGTCGATGTCGCGGACGATGTTCATCGAGTGCTCGGGCAACGGCCTGACCGAATGGTCGAAGCCGACGATGAAGACCGTGCAGGGCACGCACGGCCTGACGTCGACCTCCGAGTGGACCGGGGTGCCGCTGCGGACGATTCTCGAGGAAGCGGGCGTGAAGCCCGGCGCCAAGTGGCTGCTCGCCGAAGGCGGCGATGCGGCGGCGATGACGCGCAGCATCCCGATGGAAAAGGCGCTGAAGGACTGCTTCCTCGCCTACGGGCAGAACGGCGAAGCGATCCGTCCCGAACAGGGCTATCCGCTGCGCCTGATGGTGCCCGGCTTCGAGGGCAACGTGCACATCAAGTGGCTGCGGCGGATCGAGGTTTCCGACGCCCCGTTCATGACGCGCGAGGAAACCTCGAAGTACACCGACCTTATGCCCAGCGGCAAGGCGGTCCAGTTTTCGTTCGAGATGGAAGCGAAGTCGGTGATCACCTCGCCCTCGGGCGAAATGACGCTCGATGGACCGGGCTTCTACGAGATCACCGGCCTCGCATGGTCGGGACGCGGCGCCGTCCGGCGCGTCGATGTCTCGGCCGACGGCGGGAAGACCTGGCGCCAGGCGGCATTGCAGGGGCCCGTGATGCCGATCTGCCACACCCGTTTCCGCCTGCCGTGGCAATGGGACGGCAAGGAAGCGATCCTGCAGAGCCGCTGCGTGGACAGTACCGGCTATGTCCAGCCTACCCTCGGACAGGTGATCGCCATGCGGGGCCTCAACGGCCCGATCGGGTCGATCTACCACCTGAACGCCATCCAGAGCTGGCTCGTCGCAACCGACGGAAAGGTGTCGAATGTCCACTACTACTAGCGCCAGCAGCCGCATCGCGGTCGGGTTCCTGGTCCTGGCGGCATCGGCGGCGTCGGCATGGGCGGCCGGCGGCCACGCGCCGTACGGCTTCGGGACCACGCCCACGGAATCGGAACTCGCAGCCTTCACTTCCCCATTGCCCGACGGGCGCGGGCTGCCCGCGGGCTCCGGAACCGTTGCCCAGGGCGACGCGCTCTACAAGGGGCAGTGCGCGTCCTGCCACGGCGACAAGCTGCAGGGCGGAATCGGCGACCGCCTGATCGGCGGCCGGGGAACGCTGGTCAACGACAACCCGGCGAAAGCGCCGATCAAGACGGTCGAGAGCTACTGGCCCTACGCCACGACGCTGTTCGACTACATCAAGCGCGCGATGCCGCAGAACATGCCGGGCAGCCTGAACGACGACCAGGTCTACGCGCTCTGCGCGTACATCCTGTCGGAGGCGAAGATCGTCCCCGCCGACAGCAGCATGGACGCGAAAGCGCTGGCCGCAGTGAAGATGCCCAACCGCGATGGCTTCATACCGGATCACCGGCCGGAGAAATTCCCGCCGGTCGCGAAGTCTCCGCACCAGATGCTGGGCTTCGCCGGTCCCCTCAAGTAGCGCAAGCCCGGCGTGCAAGCGGGCCGGGTGCAGATCCCGGCCCCGCGGCGGAGGCGTCCTCACGCCTTGATGAACGCCTGCCGGGCGCCCAGCCAGCGGTCGAGATGGCGCGTGGCCGCGGTCGGGTCCGTCTTCAACAACTCATCCGCGGCATCGCGCGCCTGCTCGATCAGCGCGACGTCGCGCTCCAGGTCGGCGAAACGCAATAGCGGCACCCCCGACTGGCGCGCGCCCAGGAATTCGCCGGGACCGCGGATCAGCAGGTCCTGGCGCGCAATCTCGAAGCCGTCGGTCGTCTCGTAGATGACCTTGAGGCGCTGCCTGGCGGTGTCGGTCAGCGGCTCCTCGAACAGCAGCACGCAGGTGCTCTCGGCGGCACCGCGGCCGACGCGCCCGCGCAGCTGATGCAACTGGGCGAGCCCGAAACGCTCGGCGTGCTCGATGACCATGATCGACGCGTTGGGAATGTCGACGCCGACCTCGATCACCGTCGTCGCAACCAGCACGCCGATGTCGCCGCACGCAAAAGCCTCCATCGTCGCGGCCTTTTCGTCGGGCTTCATGCGGCCGTGGACCAGGCCGACTGCGATCGGGAGCGCCGCCGCCGTGGCCGCCAACGTGCTGGGTGAAGACGCCGCGGGCGCACCCGTCGCCGGGAACGCGGGCACCTGCATCTCCGGCACAGCGAACGCCCGCGTCAACTCGGCATGCAGCGCCACCGCCGTCTGCAACTCCAGCTTCTCCGATTCCTCGATCAGCGGACACACCCAGTACGCCTGCCGGCCTTCGCGGCAGGCCTTGCCCACCCATTCGATGATCTGCGCGCGCCGCTTCTGGCTCACCAGGCGCGTGGCCACCGGCGTGCGTCCCGGCGGCATCTCGTCCAGCACCGAGACGTCGAGATCGGCATAGAAGGTCATCGCCAGGGTGCGCGGGATCGGCGTCGCGCTCATCATCAGCTGGTGCGCCTCGGTCATGCCCTTGTCGCGCAACGCCAGCCGCTGCGCGACGCCGAATCGGTGCTGCTCGTCGATGATCGCGAGCCCGAGCCTCGGCAACGCGACGCCTTCCTGGAACAGCGCGTGCGTGCCGATGGCGAACTGCGCGGTGCCGCTTTCCAGCGCCTCGGTGGCCTTGCGCCGCACCTTGGCGGGCAGCGAGCCGGAGAGCCACGCGATCTCGACACCGACCCCGGAAAGCCACGACTGCAGCTTGCGGTAATGCTGCTCCGCCAGGATTTCCGTCGGCGCCATGAAGGCCACCTGCTTGCCGCTCTCGATCGCCTGCAGCGCCGCGAGCGCCGCGACGATCGTCTTGCCCGATCCGACGTCGCCCTGGAGCAGCCGCTGCATCGGCACCCCGCGGCGCAGGTCGTGGCTGATCTCGTGCCAGACGCGCTCCTGCGCCCGCGTCAGCTTGAAAGGAATGCGCTCGAGCAGCGCGCGGGTCAAGGCGCCGGTGCCCGTCAGCACCGGGGCGCGACGCGCCGCGCGCGCCTTGCGATGCGCTTTCAGCGACAGCTGCTGCGCCAGCAGCTCGTCGAACTTGATGCGGGTCCACGCCGGATGCGTGCGCTCGTCGAGCGCCTTCTGTGCACCTGCCGACAGTCGCGGCGGCGGCGCGTGCAGGAAACGCAGCGCATCGGCGAAGCTCCACAGGTCACGGCGGTGCAGCAAGCCTTCGGGCAGCACTTCGGCAGTGCGCGCGGCGTCGGCTGCGAGCGCGCGCTCGACGGCCTTGCGCAGGACGTCCTGCGACAGACCCGCCGTCGTCGGATACACCGGCGTCAGGCGGTCGGGCAGCGGCGTGTCGTCGTGGACGACGCGAAACTGCGGATGAACGATCTCGGGGCCGAAATAGCCGTCGCGCACCTCGCCGTAGACGCGCACGCGCGTCCCCGGCGCCAGCGCCTTCTGATGGCTGGGATAGAACGAAAAGAAACGCAGCGTAAGCGTCGCGTCGCCGCGCTCGGCATCGCGCAGGAGGCACACCAGCTGGCGCCGCGGCCGGAACTGGATCTCGGCATTCGCGACGACGCCTTCGGTCTGCACCGTCGCGCCCGAGCGGATCCGCGACAGCGGGACCAGCCGCGTGTGGTCCTCGTAGCGCAACGGCAGGTGGAGGACGAGGTCTTCCTCGCGCAGCACGCCGACGCGCGCGAGCTTGTCCGCGAGGCTCGCGCTGCGGGCGCTCGGAGCCTTCCTTGCGGCAGGCGCAGTCGAGGGCCGAATCATCGGTCGATCGGGAAGCCCCGCCCGCTCGGGGTGCGGCGTTACGATCCCTTCGTCTGGTCGAAGGTCTCGCGCCAGCCGGTCTGCGGCGACGCGCCGGGATGAGCGACCTCGGTCAGCAATGCGTTGGCCTCGACCTCGATGCGCGAGCCGCGCGGCAGCGCCGCCACCTGGAAGGTCGAGCGTGCGGGATAGGGCGCGTCGAAATACGTCGCCATGATCTCGTTGACCTTGGCGAAATCAGCGAGGTCGACGAGCAGGATCGACAGCTTGACGATGTCGTCGAGCGACGCATTCGCCGCGGCCAGCACCGCGCGCATGTTCCTGAACACCTGGTGCGCCTGTGCTTCGATGCCATCGACGACCTGCATCGTCTTCGGATCGAGCGGAATCTGGCCCGACATGTAGAGCATGTCGCCGACGCGGATCGCCTGCGAATAGGGGCCGATCGCGGCCGGCGCACCGGGACTGTGGATCACCTGCTTGGTCATTGCTCGCCTCCCGTCGTCAGCGTTGCAGTTTAGCAGGGTGAACAGCGTCGCCTGACCTCCTCCGCCGCACCTGCGGCCAGGGTGCCGCACTTGCGGAACCCCAAGGACATGGGCGCGCGGCGCCCCTACAATGGCGGCTACCGCCAACCCGTTCCCCCGTCCGGATCGATCCGATGACCACCATCACCTGCATCGAAGACCTGCGCGTGCTCGCCAAGCGGCGCGTACCGCGGATGTTCTACGACTACTG
>DAHUXO010000135.1 GCA_027307095.1 Betaproteobacteria bacterium
CCACGATGCCAGTTAGGCGTCAAGGAACCCGAGGGAAGGAGTCATTGTCGCGTTGTCCGACCACGACCACGTGAACGCGCTCGCCGCTCGTCTTCGCCGCGAACCTGCGCTGGCCCCGAACTCCTTGCATTCGGGCGCACCGCGCGGCCGCCGCGCAGCGGGCATCCGCCCCTGATCCTGCTCCCGGGCGTGTGCTGTCCTCGATGCAGACATGAGGAAGGCTCTGACCGGCGTCTGGTCGAGCATGCCTGGATACGGGGGAATGCGAACAGCAGGTCATTTTAGAGGATTGGAACGTCGAGGCTCGCGAAGGACGTACGGCAGCAGCATGTCGGCGGCCGACCCGACGCGCCAAGTCGAATTCGCATGGCCGGGTCGACCGGACACGCCGGCTGCCGTTCCGCGACCGATGCCGCAAGCCACCTGGAGCCCGAGGCGCGTCCCGCCGATGCGATGCGCCGCCGGCATGGGAAGAATCGGCCGCTTCCAGCATCATCCGGCAAAGTCCGATTCCGCTACGCGGACGAATGCCATAGGGATTCGATCCGCGCAAAAGACCCGGTAAAATGCCCCTGGCAGCAGGGTCGGGAGGCGGCATCGGGACGTTTCGGCGTCTGCGCCGCACGTTGTGAAGCCATCCGCGGCCCGCCAGCGGCCTGTGCTGCAGTGACGGCGTGGCGCTCACGCGACCATGCGATCGCAACCGGTAGCCCGAGGATCTCGCCATGGTCGGTTTCAACTGGGTCCCGATCGGACTCGTCGTCGTCGTGATTCTGCTGGTCGTGCTGCTCGCGAGGCTCGTCGGAAACGCCCAACGAAAGCGCGTGCGCAAATCGCTGGGCATGCCTCAGAACAGTCGCCTGAGCGAGAAAGAAGCGCAGGCGTTCAGGGCCTTCGAAGACACCGACATGAAGCTGCGCAAGACATTCCCGAAGATGTCCGATACGCAGCGCCAGGCGATAGCGCGCGACGTCCTGCGCGACAAGGGCGTCCTGCCCAAGAAAAAATAGCGGCATTGCGCTGACGGGCGCGCGCGTCAGGCGAGCGGCGCCACCTTGATCACCTCGTCGGCGGTGGTGAGCCCCGCCGCCACTGTCATCGCGCCCGAAACACGCAGCGGCTTCATGCCGTCGCGAAACGCCAGGTCGCGAATCGCCCGATCGTCGGCGTCATGCGTGATCAGCTTGCGAAGCGCGGGGGTCATCAGCATGATCTCGTAGAGGCCGATGCGGCCGAGGTAGCCCGTCATCCGGCACTCGAGGCAGCCGTTCGCGGCCATCGCCGTCGCAGGCTTGTCGCCGCGCCAGGGCGCGGTCATGAGCGACCAGGTCTGATCGTCCGGAGGATCGGCGGGCTTCTTGCAATGCGGGCACAGCGTGCGCACCAGGCGTTGAGCCATCACCCCCAGCAGTGTCGAATTGATCAGGTACGCGGGGATGCCGAGATCGAGCATGCGGGTGACCGCGGATGGGGCGTCGTTCGTATGCAGCGTCGACAGCACCAGGTGGCCGGTGAGCGCCGCCTGGACCGCCATGTCGCCGGTGTCGCGGTCGCGGATCTCCCCGACCATGATGATGTCCGGATCCTGCCGCAGCAGGGTGCGCACCCCGGACGCGAAATCGACCCCCAGCGCGGGCTGCACCTGCATCTGGTTGAACGCGGGCTCGATCATCTCGATGGGATCCTCGATCGTGCAGACGTTCACCTCGGGCGTCGCGAGCCCCTTGAGCGTCGAGTAGAGCGTCGTGGTCTTGCCCGAGCCCGTGGGTCCGGTGACCAGGATGATGCCATGCGGCTCGCCGGTCATCCGCTCCCAGCGAGTGCGGTCGTCCGCCGTGAAGCCGAGGTCGGTGAAGTCCCGCACCAGCACCTCGGGGCTGAAGATGCGCATGACGATCTTTTCACCGAATGCGGTCGGCATCGTCGAGATGCGCAGCTCGACTTCCCCGCCGTCGGGGGCCACCGTCTTGATCCGCCCGTCCTGCGGGCGCCGGCGCTCGACGATCTCCATCCGCGCCAGCAGCTTGATGCGCGACGTGACCGCGTTCAGCACCAGCGTAGGGATCGCGTACACCTGGTGCAGCACGCCGTCGATGCGGAACCGGACGAGGCCCACGTCGCGCCGCGGCTCGATGTGGATGTCGGACGCACGCTGGTCGAACGCGTACTGCCAGAGCCAGTCGACGATGTGCACGACATGCTGGTCGTTGGCATCGAGGTGCCCGTGCCGCCCCAACTCGACCAGTTGCTCGAAATTCCCTGCCAGTGCGAAGGCGCCCTTGGAATTCTCCTGCGCCCTCTTCATCGAGCGCGCGAGGTTGTAGAACTCGCCGACATAGCGCCGGATGTCGACCGGATTGGCGAAAACCAGCCTGACCTGCAGCTTCAGGATGCGCTCGAGCTCATCGGCCCACGAGCGCACGAACGGCTCGGCGGTCGCGACCGTCAGCGCCACCGGGTCGACCGCGACCGGCAGGATCCGGTAGCGCTCGGCGTAGGCGTTGGACATGGTCGCAGTGACCGCGCCGAGGTCGATCTTCAGCGGGTCGACGTGCATGTAGGGCACGTGCAGCTTGCCGGCGAGCCACTCGACCAGCGCCTCGAGGTGCAGCGACTTGCCGGGCGGAGCCGCCGACCTGAGCCGCTGGTCGGCGATCAGCTCGAGCGGGTGCTCGAAGCGCTGCGTGCGCGATGCCGCGATGCGCTCGGCGTCGGCGGCAGTCACGAGACCGTCGACCACCAGCAGCTTCAGGATGTCGCGCAGGTCCAGCCGGCGATCCGGGCGCGCCGGCGCGG
Source organism: Betaproteobacteria bacterium (assembly GCA_027307095.1). Taxonomy (GTDB): domain Bacteria; phylum Pseudomonadota; class Gammaproteobacteria; order Burkholderiales; family Casimicrobiaceae; genus VBCG01. The sequence continues at coordinate 2,797 of DAHUXO010000135.1, forward strand.
CTTCGCCGCGCGTCGAGCCCGGCCGGCTGGAACCGTCAGCGACGGGTATCGGGGTTGCCATCGGCCCACTTTACACCGGGACATCGAACGCGTGCGGCCGGCGCGAGGTCGACGCTTGCGTCGCGCCGGGGATCGGGCGTAGCGTCCACCGGTCTGCACCGAGGACCGCTCTCCGGGCGCGTGAGCGCACCCGCCCGGCGCACCCGAACGATGCCCACCATCTCCAGCACCGACATCGAGGCGCGCGACGTCGACATCACGACGCTCGCAGTCGATGCGATCGTCAACGCCGCCAACAGCACGCTGCTGGGCGG
>DAHUXO010000164.1 GCA_027307095.1 Betaproteobacteria bacterium
ACACGATCATGCTGGCCGGCGAGCGCGATCCCGGGGAGATCATCGCCTCGGTCCCTCGGGGTCTGTACGCGGCCAATTTCGGCAGAGGCCAGGTCGACATCACCAGCGGCAAGTTCGTGTTCTCTGCGGCGGAGGCGTGGGTGATCGAGAACGGCAAGCTCGCGTATCCGGTCAAAGGCGCGACACTGATCGGCAACGGCCCCGACGCGCTGACGCGCGTGTCGATGGTCGGCAACGACCTGGCGCTCGACGCCGGCATCGGAACCTGCGGCAAGGATGGCCAGAGCGTTCCGGTCGGCGTCGGTCAGCCGACGCTGCGGATCGACGGCCTCACCGTCGGCGGCACTGCCTGACGCGTCATTGCGGAAAGCGCTCGAACGAAGGCAGTTCGTGTGCGCTGGACATCAAGCCGATCCGCTCGGCAGTCTGGATGGTCGCACCCGGTGGAAATGCACCCGGGTCGTCAGTGCAGCGGCCCGGTCTGCGGAGCTTCGGCGACTGCAGGCGCCGGCGACGCGTGATGGCAGACGATGCGCCAGCCCGAGGGCGTGCGCATCATCACGTTGGTCGCGATCGCCGCGCCGCTCGCCCCGCTCTCGCCCGCCTGCACCTGCTCGATCGCGCTTTGCATCGCGAGTCCGACGGTCTCCAGGACCACCACCTGTTCGAGGCGGAATCTGAGCTTCGATCCGCCCGAGAACAGTTGCTCGAAAGCGTTGCGCACCGCTTCGTAGCCGACGTGGCGGATACCGCCGGGGTGGATGCAGACGATGTCCTCGTCCTCGGCCCACGTGGTCATCATCGCGTCGATGTCGCGCGCCTCGAACGCCTGGTAGAACGCCTGCGCGGCGTCGTGCGGCGAGGTGAAGATCGGCGGCGTGCGGGCCGTTGGCATGGGCGACGTGACGATCAACGGACGGGCGGCGGGATATCCGCTTCGTCGTTGCGCGCCAGATTGTAGACCAATTGCGGTGTCAGCTCCCTCATGCACCTGAAGTGCCCCAGCGGGCACTCGCGCTTGAAGCAGGGGCTGCAGGCGATGTCGATCCGCGCGATTCTCGCCGTCGGCGACAAAGGCGGGGTGTACGCGGGGGACGACGACCCAAAGAGGGCGACGAGTCGCGCGCCGACCGCGGCCGCGGCGTGCATCAGTCCCGAGTCGTTGCAAACGACCAGGGTCGCGGCTGACATGAGGTCGATCGCACTGCCCAGGTCGGTGCGCCCGGTCAGGTCGGCGACGCCCGGCACCGCGGAGCCGAGGGCGGCGACCAGCGCGGCCGCGACCGGCCGGTCGTTGGGCGAGCCCAGTATCCAGAGCGCATAGCCGTCGTCGGCAAGCATTCCGGCCAGCGCCGCGAAGTGCTCGGCGGGCCAGCGCTTGGCGGGGCCGAATTCCGCACCCGGGCAGAGCACGGCGACGGGTCGATCTCGCTCGAGCCCGAGCGCGGCCACGGCTGCGGCAAGGTTCGCGCGGTCGGGCACGAGCACCGGCGCCGTCGGGGCAGGCACCGGCGCGCCGCGGGGCATGGCCAACGATGCGTAGCGCGTCACGAGCTGGGGCATTGCGCGCGCATCGAGCCTGCGCGCGTCGGTCAGCAGGCCCCAGCGCGCCTCGCCGACGAAACCGATGCGGTGGGGGATGCCCGCGAAGAACGGCACCAGCGCCGACTTCCAGGTGTTGGGCAGGACGTAGGCGTGCGTGTACCGCAGCGCTCGCAGCTCGCGGCCGAGCCTGCGGCGTGCGTGCAGCGCGAAGCTGCCATGCCCGGCGGGGCTGTCGACGATGCGTCCGACCCCGCGCATCCGCGCGTAGACGGGCCCGCACCACGGCGGCGCGACGACGTCGACCGGCGCCGTCATTCCCGACTCGCGCAGGCGGGCAATCAGCGGCTCCGACAGGATCGCGTCGCCGACCCACGACGGCGCGATCACCAGCGCGCGATCGCCGCGGGCATGCGCCACCGGCGATTCAGGCACGGGTGGCATCACGCTGCGCGATCGGATTCAGCGGTGGCCGCCTCCGGCGCCGCCCTCGAGGCGGTAGCGGGTCCCGCAGTACGGGCACAGGACTTCGCCCTCGTCGGCGACGTCGAGATAGACCCGGGGGTGCGAGCTCCACAGGGGCATCGAAGGATTGGGGCAGTACACCGGCAGATCCTTCGCGTGGACGACGACGACCGGCATGTCGCGGGTCTCGGCCATGTTCACACCGGCGCCAGCCAGTCCTCGTGTGCGGGATTGCGCCCGTTCACCGTGTCGAAGTACATGCGCTGCAGGCGCTCGGTGATCGGGCCGCGCCGGCCTTCGCCTACGGGACGATGGTCGAACTCGCGGATCGGCGTCACCTCGGCCGCAGTGCCGGTGAAGAACGCCTCGTCGGCGACGTAGACCTCGTCGCGCGTGATGCGCCGCTCGAGCACCGGGATGCCCAGCTCCGCGGCGAACTGCATGATCGTCGCGCGCGTGATGCCGGCGAGCGCCCCGCCGGCCAGGTCGGGGGTGTGCAGCTTGCCGTCGCGGACGATGAACACGTTCTCGCCCGAGCCCTGGCAGATGTAGCCCTGCGGGTCGAGCAGCATCGCTTCCTCGTAGCCGTCGTGCGTCGCCTCCTGGTTCGCGAGGATCGACACCGAGTAGTTCGACACCGCCTTGGCGCCGCACATCGTGATGTTCGGGTGGTGGTGCGTGTACGACGAGGTCCGGACGCGGATCCCTTTCTCGATGCCCTCGGCACCGAGGTAGGCGCCCCACGGCCACGCCGCGATCGCGACCATCACCGGATTCGATTTGGCGGCAACGCCCATCGCATTGGATCCGTAGAACGCGATCGGGCGGATGTAGCACGACTCGAGCTTGTTGTCGCGCACGCAGGCGCGCTGCGCGTCGTTCAGCTCGTCGGCGGTGAAAGGAATCTTCATGCCGAAGATGCGGGCGGAGCGGAACAGGCGCTCGGTATGGTCCTTCAGGCGGAAGATCGCCGGACCGCGATCGGTCTTGTAGCAACGTACCCCTTCGAAAACCCCCATGCCATAGTGCAGCGTGTGGGTGAGCACGTGCGTCGTCGCATCGCGCCACGGCACCATCTTGCCGTCGTACCAGATCCATCCGTCGCGGTCAGCCATCGACATGGCGGCCATCTCCTCGTTTCCGAAGCGCGAATTCTAGCCGATCCGGGCGGGGGCCCAGCGCGTGCTCCCACAGCGCGTCGACGGCGGCGCGG
>DAHUXO010000186.1 GCA_027307095.1 Betaproteobacteria bacterium
ATCTGCAAGTCCGATGAAGCCTCGTGGCACGATGGACCGTCGGCACGGCAGCCGCGCGCCGTGGTAGGGTTCGCCCGCGGCGTGCGGGCGCAGCCATCGCGCGAACCGTCCACACGAACCGATAGTCGAAGTACGACGCTCATCAACGGAGGAGAACCATGCTGACGCAAGTCCGATCCACGCTGGGAACCGTCGCGGCCGTCGCGGCGATTGCGACCTGCTTCGCCGCCCAGCCCGCGCAAGGTGCGAACATCATCGACGAGTGGGCCTCGGTCAAGGTTCCGCCGCCGCCGGCATTGCACGCTGTGACGGTCGATCCGAAGACGACCGCGCTGCTGATGATCGATTTCAACAAGCAGACCTGCAACATGCAGCGCCGGCCGCGTTGCGTCGCGTCGATCCCGCACGTCGAGAAGCTGCTGAAGGAAGCCCGCGCGGCGGGCGCCACGGTCGCCTACAGCGTCGGCGGCGGGGGTGTCGCGGCCGAGATCGCGAAGGAAGTCGCGCCGACCAAGGACGAGGCGGTCGTCTCCTCCGGCGTCGACAAGTTCCGGAACACCGATCTCGAAAAGATCCTGAAGGACAAGGGCATCAAGACGGTGATCGTCGTCGGGACCGCAGCGCATGGCGGGGTGCTCTACACGGCAAGCACCGCGGCGGTGCTGGGCTTCAAGGTGATCATCCCGGTCGACGGCGTGACGGCGCATTATCGGTATGCCGAGCAGTACGCCGCATGGCACTTCGCGAACGCGCCGGTCATTTCCAAATCGGTGACGCTGACCACGATCGACGACGTCAAGTTCTGAGCGGCCGACTCCGGCCAGGGAAAAGCAAGGATCCGACGATTCCCGGGCCGGCGCAGCGATGCGCCGGCCTTTTCACGTCCGGATCCCGGACGCTGTCCTGCGGCCGCTAGGTCCGCGCCGACTTCCGAGCACCTCTCAACTTGGCATCGATGCTCCACGGCCCCGGCCCCGCGAACGCAAGGTAGAGGAACAGGAAGCAGTACAGCACCGCGGACTCGCCGTGGTTGAGCAGCGGCAGGAAATCGTGCGGGGCATGCGCGATGAAGTAGGCGTACGCCATCTCGCCGGAAAGGACGAACGCGGCGGGCCGCGTGAAGAGCCCGATCATCACCAGCGTGCCGCCGATCAACTCAAGCAATCCGGCCACGCCGATCAGCGAAAGGACCTGCAGGTGATGGAGGTTCTGGACGTCGGGAACGTGAAGGATCTTGGCGGATCCATGGGTCATGAACAGGAAACCGGCGACGATCCTCAGCACGCTCAGGACGCGGGGCGTCCAGACGCCGGGGATTGCTGAACTTGCGGACATGCGATTCTCCCTGGAGGCCGCCCCGCGGCCGTACGGGTCGTATCGGCGCCGGGGGCCCAGGATAGGCAACGATATCGGTGGAAAAGTTCGCACCGGCGCGCACGATCGGCGCGCACGATTGGCGCGCAAGTCGCGCGAAACCCGCCGCTTGCCCGTCCGCCTGCTGCTCAGTCGGCGGGAATCTCGATCAACCGGCCCGATTCCGCGGCCGCAGCGATCGCTTCGGTGACACGCAGGTTCGCGAGGCCGTCGCGGGCGGAGACCAGCGGTTGCACCTCGCCGCGCACGACGGCGCCGAAATGCTCGAGCTGGTGGACCAGCGGATCGTCGCGGACCATGTCCGCGACGCTCGTGTGAAACGGCTTCCACCACGAGCGGTCCTCGGCCCTGTCGTAGGTCTTGAGCCGCATCGTCGGGATCGACAGCGACCCGAACGTACCCATCACGACGTAGCAGTCCTCGTCAGGATAGGTGGTGTACGCCTCGTTCTCCCGGGAGGTCTGCTCCCAGCTCCGGGCACACGCGGCGGTGTCGGAGAGCATGAACGAGCCCAGCGCGCCGTTGGCGAAGCGCAGGTTGATCGCGACCGTGTCCTCGACCGGGAAGTGGCGCGCTGCATGGGAGGAGAACGCCTGCACTGCGACGATGTCGCCGCAGAGCATGCGGAGGTTGTGGACTTCGTGGATCATGTTGAGCAGGATCGGGCCGCCGCCGATCTCGCGGCGCCACGGACCGTCGGCGAAATAGCGGTCGGGCTTGAAGAACACCGCGCTGCCCATGATGCCCACCAGCGACCCCAGCGTGCCGCCCGCGACGATCTCGCAGGCCCTGGCCATGATCGGGCTATGCGCGCGATGGTGGCCGATCAGGATTCTCGCGCCTGCGTCTTCCGCGGCCTTCACCAGCCGCTCGCCTTCCGCGACCGTCTGCGCGATCGGCTTCTCGAGCAGCATCGGCAATGCGGCCTCGATGCACGCCAATGCATGCTCGACGTGCAGCTGATTGGGCGTGGCGAGGATCACGCCGTCGGGTCGATCGCGGGCGATCAGCTCGTCCACCGATTTGTAGAGCGGCACGCCGGCCCGCGCGGCGACTTCGACCGCGGCGGGCGCAGGGTCGACGATCGCGGACAGGGTGCAGGCAGGACTCTTCTGCGCGACCGCCATGTGCGCGAGGCCGATGTAGCCGGCGCCGGCCACGGCGATGCGGGTCTTGCCCACGGGCTTCGATCTCCTGGAAAGTGTGCCGACAGTCTAGCGCCCGCGCGACTCAGGCGCCGCCGGGAATGCGCCCGATCCCCGGGAACTTGACCGCCGGATGGCGGAAATCGATGCCTGCGACCAGGCCGAACATGTTGATCTCGAGACCCTCGTCACGCGCGAAGGTC
>DAHUXO010000204.1 GCA_027307095.1 Betaproteobacteria bacterium
GCGACGCGCGACGCATCGCCGGGCGCGTACGCCGACGCGCTCAAGGCCGCTTTCGGCGACATCGTGGCGGAGCTCGCCCGCGATCTCGCGAGCGCGGAGCTTCCGGCGCGCTGAAAGGCCCGAGCAGCCTCACCCGCCCCGCGTCCGCTCGGCTCCCTCGCCCGCGAAGTGGGAGAGGGTCGGGGCGAGGGGCCTCAGCTCGCGAGCCGAGCGTCGAGGTCGTGCGCGTCGGACGACGTGACCTCGACGCGCGCGAACCGGCCGGGCGCCAGGCCCTGCGTGCCGCGGATGCGCACGATGCCGTCGATCTCCGGCGCGTCCGCGGCCGAGCGGGCGATCGCGACGTCGCCCTCGACCTGGTCGACGATGACGTCGAGCGTGCGTCCGACCTTGTCGCGCAGCAGCGCGGCGCTGATGTCGGCCTGGACCGCCATGAAGCGCGCCCTGCGTTCCTCCTTGAGCGCTTCGGGCACCGCGCCGGGCAGGTCGTTCGCCGTCGCGCCTTCCACCGGGGAATACGCGAAGCAGCCGACGCGGTCGAGTTGCGCTTCGCGCAGGAACGCGAGGAGCTCCTCGAACTCGGCGTCGGTCTCGCCGGGAAAACCGACGATGAAGGTGCTGCGCAGCGTGATCCCCGGCCGTGCCTTGCGCCACGCGCGGACGCGATCCAGGACCTTCTCCGGCGCGGCGGGCCGCTTCATCAGCCGCAGGATCCGGGGGCTCGCGTGCTGGAACGGCACGTCGAGGTAGGCGAGCAGCCCCCCGCCGGAAGGCGTCGCCGTCATCAGTGCAACGATGTCGTCGACGTGCGGGTACGGATAGACGTAGTGCAGCCGCGCCCAGGCGCCGTGCGCACGGGCGAGCGCGGCGAGCTCGCGCGCGAGTTCATGCATCCGCGTCTTCATCGGGCGTCCCTGCCAGAAGCCGGTCCGGTAGCGGAGGTCCACGCCGTAGGCGCTGGTGTCCTGCGACACGACGAGGAGCTCCCTGACGCCCGCCTGCAGCAGGCGCTCGGCTTCGCCCAGGACCTCGCCGATCGGGCGCGACGCGAGGTCGCCGCGCATCGACGGGATGATGCAGAACGTGCAGCGGTGGTTGCAGCCTTCGCTGATCTTGAGGTACGCGTAATGCCCGGGCGTGAGCTTCACTCCCTGCGGCGGGACGAGGTCGACGAACGGGTCGTGGGGTTTCGGCAGATGCAGGTGCACGGCCGCCATCACTTCCTGCGTCGCGTGGGGACCCGTGACCGCGAGCACCTTGGGATGCGCTTCGCGTACGAATCCGCCGTCGCCCTTCGCGCCGAGGCAGCCGGTGACGATCACCTTGCCGTTCTGGTCGAGCGCTTCGCCAATGGCATCGAGCGATTCGGCAACCGCGGCGTCGATGAAGCCGCAGGTGTTGACGACGACGAGGTCGGCCCCGGCGTACGAGGGCGCGATCGCATAACCTTCGGCCCGCAGCTGCGTCAGGATCTGCTCGGAATCGACGAGTGCCTTCGGGCAGCCGAGGGACACGAACCCCACGCGCGGTGCGTCCGGAACAGGGCGTTTGCGGGTCGCGGGCATGCGGGTCGTCGGATGTTCGTCGGGGCTGCGGCGCGGCGTTGCCGGCCGCAGCGCAGCATGAACCGGCCGGATTGCGGATGTTGCGGTGCGGAGGCCGCGCCGCAATGGGCTCAGCGCTTGCTGTCTTCGGGCGGTGGGGCGGGCGGGGCGCCGAAGGCCGGAAACTGGAACGCCGAGAAGATGCCGCGCGTCTGGTCCTGCATGCGCTGCTGCATGTCCATGAACAGCTTGGCGCTCTGCTCGAGGTAGTTGCCGAGCATCCCCTGCATCGCCGGCGCCTGCATCTGCATGAACTGCTTCCAGAGCTCCGGCGTCAGCATCATCTTGTCGCCGTAGACCTGCTTCGCCTGGTCCTGCAGTTTCTTCTGGATGGCCAGGAACGCCTGCACGTTCTGCTCGATATATTGACCGATGACGGTCTGCTGGGCGCTGCCATAGAAGCGGATCATCTGGACCAGCATCTCGGGGCTGAACATCGGCACCCCGCCGGATTCCTCGTCCAGGATGATCTGCAGCAGGATCGAGCGCGTCAGGTCGTCGTTCGTCTTGGCATCGAGGACGCGGAAGTCGATGCCGTCCATGATCATCTGCTTGACGTCGGCCAGCGTGATGTAGCCGCTGTTCGCGGTGTCGTAGAGCCGGCGGTTGGGATACTTCTTGATGGTTCGGACATCGGAGGTCATCGCGGGCTCCACCTGGAATTGGGGCAATTATAACCCCCTGATTTTTAGGATGTTTGGAAATCAGGCGAGCAGAATGTTGCGGCGCACAAAAAAGGCTTGACTTGGCGCCCGCCCATCCCTACAATCGGGTTTGTGCGGTGCAGCAAACGATCTTCCGGCACGGCCGGCAGACGGGATGCAAGGACACCAATCGGGGCGGGAGCGGCGATACGGTACCGGGTCCTGCCAACAGGCAACGTCGGGCGACGAGCCCGACCCGTTAAAGGACACACCATGTACAACGCTACTGAACAATTCGCAGCACTGAATCAGGCCGGCGTTTCGAACGCTGTCAAGCTCGCGTCACTGTCGATCGAGAACACCGAGAAGCTGGTCCAACTGAACATCAGCGCAGCCAAGCGCGCGATCGCGCAGGCCGTCCAGAGCGCGCAGGCCGTCGCTTCGGTGAAGGACGTGCAGGAGCTTTTCGCCCTGCGCGCCAAGCTCGCCGAAGCCGGGGTCGAGAACGCGACCGGATATTCGCGCAACCTCTACGAACTGTCGTCGGAAGCGCAAGCCGGCTTGTCGGCGCTCGCCGAGGAGTCGTGGGCCTCGTACCAGAAGGGCGTCGCGTCGTGGGTCGAGAAGGCGAGCAAGTCCGCGCCTGCCGGCTCGGATGTCGCGGTCAACGCGTTCAAGTCGACGTTCGCCGCTTCGACGGCTGCGTTCGACCAGTTCCAGAAGGCGACCAAGCAGGTCGTCGAGTTGGCCGACGCGAGCGTGCGTGCCGCGGCCGCCACGGCGACCAAGGCGACGGCGAAGGCCAAGCGCGCGTAATGCGCATCGGCCGGGCTTCATCCGCGCTGCGCCGATCGCAGGATCGGCGCGACGCGAATGCGGCGCCTGGCGCTTGAAAGCTCGGGCAGCCGACCCAAGCTCGGTAGTGTGGTGACTCCACTGTATCAATACTCTCCTCCTGATTGATACAGCCTTGTGGCCCTGCGGGTTCGCCCGCAGGGCCCTTTCTTTTGGTTCCGCGCGTCAGAACGTCCGCGCGTCAGAACATGTGCTGGCCGCCGTTGATCGCGATGTTGGCGCCGGTGACGAACGCGGCCTCCTCGCTCGACAGGTAGGCGACCAGTCCCGCGATCTCCTCGGGTCTGCCGAGGCGCCCCATCGGGATCTGCGGAATGATCTTGCTGTCGAGGACGTCCTTCGGGATCGCCATCACCATCTTGGTGCCGATGTAGCCGGGGGAGATCGTGTTCACCGTCACGCCCTTGCGCGCGACCTCCAGGGCAAGCGCCTTGGTGAAGCCGTGCATTCCGGCCTTGGCCGCCGAGTAGTTGGTCTGGCCGAACGCGCCTTTCTGGCCGTTGACCGACGAGATGTTGATGATGCGGCCCCAGCCGCGGTCGACCATGCCGTCGGCCACCTGCTTGGTCATGTTGAAGCACGAGTCGAGGTTGGTCTTCATGACCGCGTCCCAGTTCGCCTTGTCCATCTTCTTGAACGTCATGTCGCGCGTGATCCCGGCATTGTTGACCAGCACGTCGACCGGGCCGAGCTCGCCGGTGATCTGCTTCACGCAAGCCGCGGCGGAATCGAAGCTCGAGACGTCGCAGGGGTAGGCGTGGAACTCGTAGCCCTGCTTCTTCATCGCGTCGAGCCACTCGCTCCATTTGGTGTTGCCCGGTGAATGCGTGGTGACGACCGTGTACCCGAGCGCCGCGAGCTTGATGCAGATGGCTTCGCCGAGTCCTCCCATGCCGCCGGTCACGAGCGCGACGCGCTTTGTCATGGCCA
>DAHUXO010000208.1 GCA_027307095.1 Betaproteobacteria bacterium
GAGTACCTCGTCGCGTCCGAATCGGTCGCACTCGAGCCGCTGGGATTCTCGGTGCTGCGCGACGTTGCGCCGGGCGAGGCGATCTTCGTCGACCAGACCGGAAGCTTCCATTCGCGCCAGTGCGCGGAGAACCCGACGCTCAATCCCTGCCTGTTCGAGTATGTCTACCTCGCGCGTCCCGACTCGGTCATCGACGGGACATCGGTGTACGAGGCGCGGCTGCGGATGGGCGGCGCGCTCGCGGACCAGATCCGCGGGATGCCTGCGGCCGCGGACATCGACGTCGTGATCCCGATTCCGGATTCCAGCCGGCCCTCGGCCCTCGAGCTCGCGAACCGGCTGGGCCTGATGTACCGCGAGGGTTTCGTCAAGAACCGCTACATCGGGCGCACGTTCATCATGCCCGGCCAGGCGATGCGCAAGAAGAGCGTGCGCCAGAAACTGAACCCCATCGGCATGGAGTTCAAGGACAAGGTCGTGCTGCTCGTCGACGACTCGATCGTGCGCGGCACGACGTCGCGCGAGATCGTGCAGATGGCACGCGACGCCGGTGCGCGAAAGGTCTATTTCGCCTCGGCGAGCCCGCCTGTGCGCTATCCGAACGTCTACGGCATCGACATGCCCAACCAGCGCGAGCTGGTCGCGACGGGCCGCACCGAGGCGGAGATCGCCACGGAAATCGGCGCCGACCTCCTGGTCTACCAGCGCCTGGATGCGCTGAAGGATGCGGTGCGCGACTGCAATCCGGCGCTGTCCAGCTTCGAGGCATCGTGCTTCGACGGCAAGTACATCACCGGCGACATCACGCCGGAATACCTGTCGCAGCTCGCCGCGGACCGCGACGAGACGCGCGGCGAGGCCGACGGCGACCGCGACCGCTCGCAGGAACCGAGCTCGCTGCTGAGTTAGTAAGAGCAGCGCTGCGCCACGCGACAGGCGGGGACACACCCTGGCGGCGCGTCGGGGGAGCTGGCGAGGAGCGGCCGCTCCGACCCCGATTCCGCGGACGTGGTATAGTGTGGTCGCGCCGATTTGAGCTTCAGCTTGCGGGCGCTTAAAAAATTCCGCTAAAGCGAGGTTCGCTCCAGCCCGAGGATATCGGGCGGGGCACACGAAACCCGTTTGGCGGAAGCCGGACGGGTTTTTTGTTTGGGGCGGGAGCAATGACATGACCAACGAGATATGCGAGCGCGGCTTCACGACAGCGATCCTTCACGGCGACCGTGAATCGGTCATCGAGCACGGTGCGCTGCACAAGCCGCTGCACCTTTCGGTCGCGTACGGATATCGCGAGGTCGCCGGCCTGATCGCGGTGTTCCAGGGCCGGGCCTCGGGCTACGCCTACGGGCGCCAGGGCAACCCGACGACGGCTGCGCTGGAAGCCAAGGTCACGGCGATGGAGCAGGGTGTGGCGACCGTGTGCTTCGCGACCGGCATGGCGGCGATCGGCGCGATCATGATGTCGTTGCTGCGCGGGGGTGACCATGTCGTCTCGAGTTCCTACGTGTTCGGCAACACCAACAGCCTGCTCAACACGGTGGCCGATCACGGGACGCCGGTCAGCTTCGTCGACGCGACGGTGGCCGAAAACGTCGCGCGCGCGTTGACGCCGCGGACGCGGATGGTGTTCGTCGAGACGATCGCCAATCCACGCACGCAGGTCGCAGACCTGGTGCGCATCGGCGCGCTGTGCCGTGAGCGGGGCCTGATCTACGTCGTCGACAACACGATGACCTCGCCATGGCTGTTCAGGCCGGCCGCCGTCGATGCGACCCTCGTCGTCAACGCCCTGACCAAGTACATCGGCGGGCACGGCAATGCGCTGGGCGGCGCGGTCACCGACACCGGGCGCTTCGACTGGACGCGCTACCCGAACATCGCCGAGAGCTACAAGTCGCAGAAGCCCGCGATGTGGGGCATCACGCAGATGCGCAAGAAAGGGCTGCGTGATTTCGGTGCCACGCTGTCCGCCGAGCAGGCGCACCACATCGCGGTCGGCGCGGAGACGCTTGCCTTGCGGATGGACCGGCAATGCGCGAACGCGCAGGCGCTCGCCGATTTCCTGGTCGCGCATCCGAAGGTGCGTGCCGTGTATTACCCGGGGCTCGCGGCCCATCCGCAGCATGGCCTCGCGAAGGCGCTGTTCCGCGCCCCCGGCGCGCTGTTCTCGATCGAGCTCGCCGACGGCTGCGACGTGCTCGCCGTGCTCGACCGGCTGCGCACCGTCGTGCTGTCGTCGAACCTCGGTGACAACCGGACGCTGGCGATTCCGGTCGCACAGACGATCTACTGGGAGATGGGGCCTGCGCGCCGCGCCGAGATGGGTATCGCCGATTCCCTGGTGCGGGTTTCGGTCGGCATCGAGGACCAGGCAGACCTGGTCGGCGACTTCGCCCAGGCGCTCGCCACGGCATGAAGCGCGGGAGCATAATCGGCGCTGTTCGCCACGCAGACGAGGAGGCAACGATGGGAAATCGCGACAAGCAGCGCAAGGAACCGAAAAAGCCCAAGCAACCGAAGAAACCGGAACCCAAGCTCGTCCACTGATCCGGCGGTCCCGCGCGCGACACGCGACACGCCCGCGGGCACGGGCATCGTCGCCTTGCGGCGGTCGATCGCCGGCGCTCGACTATCCTCGGTCGATGATCGCCGGTCCCGTCGGTCGAGCGGGGGCTTCGATCGCCACCGTCGGGCCGTGCGCGGTCAGCGGTCGCCGAGACCTTTCGGCGCGAAGTGCGCCAGGCCGCGCTGCAATCCGATCAGCACCGGTATCCAGCCGACCCAGCGCACGAAGTCGACGAGGCTCTCGTCCCACTGCCAGGCCCCGGCGGGGTCGAGGCCGGCGGCCAAGTGCTCGTCGACCCATCCCCAAGCCGCGAGCCACGCCGTGAGCACCAGCAGTGCCGCGGCTTGCAGGCGATGGCGCGGAAGCAGTGCACGGAACAGCGGCGCACCCACGAGGCCCCCGACGATGACGGCGTAGAGCAGCAGGCGCAGGGGTGGCCTCGCCGCGATCGTCGCCGCCAGCAGAGGCTCGCTCGCGATCATCTTGGCCGCAGTGAAGCCCAGGACTCCCGCGCCCAGCCACAGGATCGCCGGGTAGCGCTCGACCCATTTCAGCACCAGCGTCGAGCCCCAGATCACGATCGGGATCGACACGGCGAGTCCGATCGCCACCAGTGCGAACGACCCGTGCGCCGCTCCTCCCACCGCCAGCACGTTGTCCACGCCCATCACGGCATCGGCGACGATGATCGTCTGCACTGCGGCACGGACGGAATTCCTTGAGGCTATCTTGTCGTGCCCTGGATCGCCGCCGCGCGTCAGCTTCCAGCCGATCCAGACCAGCGCGATGCCGCCGACTGCGAGGAAGCCCGGGATCTTCAGCAGCCAGACGACGACCGCCGTCAGCAGCCCCCGCACGATGATCGCGCCCGCAGTGCCCCAGAGGATGACGCGCCGTTGCACCGCCGGCGGAACGTTGCGCGCGGCGAGCCCGATGACAATCGCATTGTCGCCGGCGAGGATCAGGTCGATGACGATGATCGATGCCAGTGCCGAGAACCACGCAGACGAGAAGAGCTCGGGATTCATCCTTTGATGTCCCGGGTGCGAACCCCGGCGTCGCCGATTTCGATGAAATGGCCGCGGTCGTTCCAGTCGGCAAGGACGATGCGCTCGCGCGGCGTGCCGTCGACGATCAGCGCATGATGTGCCGGCCGGTGCGTGTGGCCATGGATCATCCGCGCGACGCCGTTCGCGCGGAACGAACCTTCGATCGCGTTGGCGTTGACATCGAGGATCGACTCGGGCTTGCGCGCGGTCGCGCTGCGGCTCCCGCGCCGCATCCAGGCCGCGATCCAGCGGCGCAGCCGGTACGGCAGCCGCAGCAGGCGGCGCTGGCGCGCCGGGTCGCGCGACCACGCACGATAGCGCTGGTAGGCGAGGTCGTCGGTGCAGAACTCGTCGCCGTGCGACAGCAGCGTGGGCGTTGCGTGGATGTCGACGATCGTCTGTTCGCCGAGCAGGATCGCGCCGGTCGCG
>DAHUXO010000223.1 GCA_027307095.1 Betaproteobacteria bacterium
TCACGACGCCAATGCCGACCGTGCGCTGCTTCCAGATCCGGTTGTCGGTCAGCAGCGTCTCGTAGTCGTCGACGTAACCGGGGAAGCGCCGGGTGAAATTCTCGATGAAGTCGAGCAGCGATCCCTGGCGGTTCGCGTTCATCTCGGCCAGCACGCGCGAATTGCGGGTCTTCTGCGCCGCGTACCGGGGCATCCGCCCCGGAAGGTCGCGGTACACGCCCCCGGGCCGGTAGTAGGCTGCGTGCATGCGCGCGCCCGACACCGCCTCGTACATGTCGAAGAGGTCTTCCCGCTCGCGGAACGCGTAGAGGAACGTGGTCATCGCGCCCACGTCGAGAGAATGCGATCCCAGCCACATCAGGTGATTCATGATGCGGGTGATCTCGTCGAACATCGTCCGGATGTAGAGGGCCCGCTCGGGGACCTCGATTCCCAGAAGTCTCTCGATCGCGAGGCAGTAGGCGTGCTCGTTGCACATCATCGAGACATAGTCGAGCCTGTCCATGTACGGCAGCGACTGGATCCAGGTCCTCGTCTCGGCGAGCTTCTCGGTCGCGCGATGCAGCAGCCCGATGTGTGGATCGGCACGCGCGATGACCTCGCCATCGAGCTCCAGAACCAGGCGCAGCACGCCATGGGCGGCAGGGTGCTGCGGCCCAAAGTTCATGGTGTAGTTGCGGATCTCGGCCACGCTACTCGCCTTCAGCGTAGTTCTCTTCGCGGATGATCCGCGGAGTGATCTCGCGCGGTTCGATCGAGACCGGCTGGTAGACCACGCGCGCCTGCTCGGGGTCGTAGCGCATCTCGACGTAGCCCGAAATCGGGAAATCCTTGCGGAACGGATGGCCGACGAAGCCATAGTCGGTGAGCAGGCGGCGCAGGTCCGGGTGTCCCGGAAACACGATGCCGAACAGGTCGAAGGCCTCGCGCTCGAACCAGTTGACCGACGGCCACACGTCGATCACGCTGGCGACCACCGGGAAATCGTCGTCGGGGGCGAAGCTGCGCACCCGCAATCGCCAGTTATTGGACAGCGACAGCAGGTGCGACACGACGGCGAAGCGCGGGCTCTTTTCCGCGACGCCCTCGTGCGCGGAGTAGTCGACGCCGCACAGGTCGACCAGCGTCTCGAATCCGAGCTCGGGACGATCACGCAGCAGGCGCATCGCCTCCGCGTAGCGATCCGCCGGAACGACGATCGTCACCTCGCCGCGGTCGACGGTGGTGCGGGCAAGCATCCCGTCGAGGGCGCCGCCCAGCGCTGCAACCAGTGCGTCGGTGTGAACCGCCATCAGCGCGCGATCGTGTTGGTCCGCCAGATCTTGTTCTGGAGCTGAAGGATGCCGTAGAGCAGGGCCTCGGAGGTCGGCGGGCAGCCGGGGACGTAGATGTCGACCGGGACGATGCGGTCGCAGCCGCGGACCACCGAGTACGAGTAGTGGTAGTAGCCGCCGCCGTTGGCGCAGGATCCCATCGAGATCACCCAGCGCGGCTCGGCCATCTGGTCGTAGACCTTGCGCAATGCGGGCGCCATCTTGTTGCACAGCGTGCCCGCGACGATCATGACGTCGGACTGGCGCGGGCTCGGCCTGAAGACGATCCCGAAGCGATCGAGATCGTAACGCGATGCCCCGGCGTGCATCATCTCGACCGCGCAGCAGGCGAGTCCGAAGGTCATCGGCCACATCGACCCGTTGCGCGCCCAGTTGATGACGCTGTCGAGCGTCGTGGTGACGAAACCCTTCTCGAGTACGCCTTCAATGGCCATTGCGGATCCTCAGTCCCATTCGAGCGCGCCCTTCTTCCATTCGTAGATGAACCCGACGACGAGGATCAGCAGGAACACCATCATCGCGCCGAAGCCGAACAGCCCGATCTGCGGCAGGACGACCGCCCACGGAAAGAGGAATGCGATCTCGAGGTCGAACAGGATGAACAGGATCGCGACGAGGTAGTAGCGGACGTCGAATTTCATCCGCGCGTCCTCGAATGCCTCGAATCCGCATTCGTAAGGCGAAAGCTTCTCCGGATCCGGGCGGTCGGGCGACACGATGCGCCCGATGCCGAGCAGCAGGCCGCCGAGCCCGATGCCGAAGGCGATGAAGACGAGGATGGGAAAGTACTGTTCGAGCATCGTGATCGGCGCGAGCGCCCGGCCTGAAGTGCTGCGACACTGCCAAGTGTACGGCGGTACCGCGGGACTGACTGCTGCAAATCGGTGCTGCTACGTCTTTCGGGCGGGCACTGCCTGCCCGCCAACCGCTTCATTCTGGTGCCGACGGGGAGACTCGAACTCCCACGGCTTGCGCCACTGCCCCCTCAAGACAGCGTGTCTACCAATTTCACCACGTCGGCGTGCTTCATTCGGCCACTACTTCGGCACTTCGCCCTGCCCGGGCGCCGGTGCCGGCGCGCTGCCGCTCGTTGCCGGCACGGTGCCCCCGGCGGGAGCGCCGGCCGCATTTCCGGCCCCGGCACTTCCCTTCCCCGCCGGCTGCGGGACATCCGTCGGTGCCGCAGGCGACGACGTGCGCCCCATGACGCCCTGTTCCATGACGCCCTGCGGCGTGGCATCGCGCGACCCGAACCAGGTCAGCGCAATGCTGGTGGCGAAGAACAGGGTCGCGAGTACGGCCGTCGTGCGCGACAGGAAATTCGCCGAGCCGGCAGCGCCGAAAAGGCTGCCCGACGAGCCGCCGCCGAACGCCGCGCCCATGTCGGCGCCCTTCCCGTGCTGGAGGAGCACGAACCCGATGACGCAGATCGCCACCAGCACGTGCAGCGCCAAGACAATCGATTGAATCAGAGTCATACCCGCCTGCTCCATCGTCGCGCCCTGTTTAGGCACGCGCGATCGTCAAAAATTCATTCGCATCGAGCGATGCGCCACCCACCAGCGCCCCGTCGATGTCCGGCATCGCGAACAACGCGGCGGCGTTGGAGCCCTTGACGCTGCCCCCGTACAGCACGCTCACGTCGCCCGCCCCCGCTCCGGCAAGCCGCGAGCGAAGCACCGCGTGCACCGCCTGGGCCTGTTCGGGCGACGCCGTCCGGCCGGTGCCGATCGCCCACACCGGCTCGTACGCGACGACGCAGCGGCACATTGCCGCACCGAGCGCGTCGATCACGGCATCAACCTGTCGCGCCACGACCTCTTCGGTCGCCCCGCGTTCGCGCTCGTCGAGGGTTTCGCCGACGCACGCGACGGGAACCAACCCGCCGCCCAGCGCGGCGACCGCCTTCGCGCCGACGACCCGGTCGGTCTCGCCATGCAGTCTCCGGCGTTCCGAGTGGCCGACGATCGCGTAACGACACCCGAATTCCGCCGCCATTCCCGCTGCGACCTCACCCGTGTACGCGCCCGACGCGTGCTCGCTGACGTCCTGCACGCCCCACATGACAGCGCTCGACGACAGCGCTGCCTGCGCCTGCCCGACGTACGGGGCCGGCACGCAGACGACGAGCTTGCGCTGCTCGCGATGCGTCCACTCGGATGCAAGGCGCGCCAGCAGTAAGGCGTTCGCCACGAGGCCGCCGTTCATTTTCCAGTTGCCAACGACGAGCTTGTCGCGCATGCCTCACCCTGCACCGGCGGCGGCCGCCCCGCAGTCGTCACGCCCGCCCCCGGCCAAAACGGCGCCGGGCCGTACCGCCGACCGCGCGGACAAGCCGCCAAAACCTTTGGATTTTAACGCTTTACGGCAGGGTGGGTCAAACGCAGGGACGCGTCGCCCGGCACACTCATCCGCGCCGTCGCCACCAGGCGCCGGCCTCGCCCACGACACCGCGACGGAACGCGAGCACGCAGACGACGAATATCGCGCCGGTGATGACCGTCACCCATTCGCCGAAACCGGCCAGGTAGTTCTCGAGCGCGACGATGATGAACGCCCCGACCACCGGACCGAAGATCGTCCCCATCCCGCCGAGCAGAGTCATCAGGACGACCTCGCCGGACATGCTCCAGTGGACATCGGTCAGCGACGCCAGCTGGAATACGATGGCCTTGACCGCTCCGGCCAGGCCCACGAGCGTCGCCGACAGCACGAACGCCAGGAGCTTGTAGCGGTCGGCGTCGTAGCCCAGCGAGATCGCGCGCGGCTCGTTCTCGCGGATCGCCTTCAGCACCTGGCCGAACGGCGAATGAATGATCCGGTAGATCAGTAGGAATGCCGCAATGAACACCACCAGCACCGTGTAATACATCGTGAGCGAGTGCGAGAGGTCGATCACGCCGAAGAGCCTGCCGCGCGGCACTCCCTGGATGCCGTCCTCGCCGTGCGTGAACGGCGCCTGCACGTACAGGAAGTACATCATCTGCGCGATCGCGAGCGTGATCATCGCGAAATAGATGCCCTGCCGGCGGATCGCCAGCGCGCCGACGACCAGCCCGAGCGCGGCCGAGGCCGCGGTCCCTGCAAGGATCGCGATCTCGGGGGGCAAACCCCATCGCTTCGCGGCGTACGCGCAGACGTAGCCTGCCGTGCCGAGGAACATCGCGTGCCCGAACGAGAGCAACCCCCCGAAGCCCAGCAGCAGGTTGAATGCGCATGCGAACAGCGCGAAGCACATCGCCTTCTCGACGATCACCGGGTACACGTCAGCCAGCGGCGCGACCGCGAGGAGCGCCGCCATGATCCCGGTTGCGATCAGAATGCCGTTGCGCGATCCGCGCGCATCGGCAGCGACCGAAAGTTCCGTCGTCAAGGTCAGTGCTCCCGCCCGAAGAGGCCCGCCGGCTTGATCATCAGCACGATCACCATGATGACGAAGATGACCGTCGTCGACGCCTCGGCGTAGAAGTACTTGGTCAGTCCTTCGATGACGCCGAGGCCGAACCCCGTCAGGATCGCGCCCATGATCGAGCCCATGCCGCCGATCACGACGACCGCGAACACGACGATGATCAGGTCGGCGCCCATCAACGGATTGACCTGGTAGATCGGCGCGGCCATCACCCCCGCGAGGGCGGCGAGGCCGACCCCGAAACCGAAGGTCAGCGTGATCATCAAGGGAACGTTGATTCCGAACGCCTGCACCAGCGTCGGATTCTCGGTCGCGGCGCGCAGGTAGCTGCCGAGCTTCGTGCGCTCGATCACGAACCAGGTCGCGATGCATATCACGAGCGATGCGACGATGACCCAGGCGCGGTAGATCGGCAGGTACATGAATCCCAGGTTGACGCCTCCCGCCAGCAGCGACGGGATCTCGTAGGGCATCCCAGAGGAGCCGAACGAGTTCCGGAACACCCCCTGGATCACCAGCGCGAGCCCGAAGGTCAGCAGCAGGCCGTACAGGTGGTCGAGGGTGTAGAGCCGCTTGAGCATCGTGCGCTCGATGACGATCCCGATCGCGCCGACGACGACCGGGGCGATCACGAGCGACGACCAGTAGCCGGGATGCCAGTCGCCGACGTGTGCGTACTGGAGCAGGAACCATGCGCAGAACGCGCCCATCATGTACTGCGCGCCGTGCGTGAAGTTGATGATGTTGAGCAGGCCGAAGATGATGGCGAGCCCCAGCGACAGCATCGCGTAGAACGCGCCGTTGATGAGCCCGATCAGCAGCTGGCCGAAGAGTGCCTGCATCGATGCTCCCGATTGCCCCGTCCCCGCCCTCCCTCCGGCGAGCGGGGAGAGGGTGTCATCGGCCGCTCGCCGGGCGCCGCCCCTGCGCGGGCTCGCCACGCGATGGGACGGAAAGCCGCGGCGACCGGCGCGTCAGATGGACCGCGTCACTTGACGAGATAGCAGCCGCCGTCCTTCAGCGGACGGAAAGCCTCGTCGGCGGGGATCGTCGCCAGGACCTTGTAGTAATCCCACGGGTACTTCGATTCGGCCGGCGACTTCACCTGGACGAGGTAGGCCGGATGGATCGCGCGCCCGTCGATGCGGATCGAGCCCTTGCCGAACAGCGGGTCGTCGGTGGGCATTTCCTTCATCTTCGCGACGACCTTAGCGCCGTCGGCATCGCTCTTCAGCGCCTCGACCGCCTTCAGGTAGTGAAGCACCGACGCATAGACGCCGGCGTGCACCATCGTCGGATAGATGCCCTTGTCGAGTGCGGCGAAGCGCTTGGCGAACGCGCGCGTCTTGTCGTTCATGTCCCAGTAGAACGTCGTCGTCAGCGTCAGGCCCTGCGCGGTCTGCAGCCCCATCGCATGCACGTCGGTGAGGAACACCAGCAGGCCCGCGAGGCGCTGGCCCCCCTTGACGATGCCGAATTCAGCCGCCTGCTTGATCGAATTCGTCGTGTCGCCACCGGCATTGGCGAGGCCGATGACCTTGGCCTTCGACGCCTGCGCCTGCAGCAGGAACGACGAGAAGTCCTGCGTATTGAGCGGGGCCTTGACGTCCCCCAGCACCTTGCCACCCGCCTTCTCGACCGCCGCCGTCGTGTCGCGCTCGAGCGCCTGCCCGAACGCGTAATCGGCCGCGATGAAGAACCAGGTGTTGCCCCCCTGCTTGGTGATCGCCGTGCCGGTGCCGTTCGCGAGCATCCAGGTGTCGTAGGTGAAGTGCACGGTGTTGGGCGTGCACGCCTTGCCGGTGAGGTCGGAGCTGCCGGGGCCCGAGGCCAGGAACACCTTGTTCTTGTCCTTGGTGATCTGCGCGATCGCGAGCGCGACGCCCGAGTTCGGAACGTCGACGATCGCGTCGACGCCCTCGGCGTCGTACCAGCGGCGTGCGATCGCCGAGCCGACGTCGGGCTTGTTCTGGTGGTCGGCAGAGACGATCTCGACCTTGACGCCCCGCTTCTCGATGCCCGAGTCCTCGACGGCCATCCTGGCCGCGACGACCGAGCCCTGCCCCGCGAGATCCGTGTAGAGGCTCGACATGTCGGTGAGGACCCCGAGCTTGATCTCGTTTCCGGTGTATTGCGCGTACGCGCTGCCGGCTGACAACGCCCCCACGACGGCAAGTGCGAGCAGACTCCGTTTCACTGCGTTCATGACAGTCCTCCTCCTGAATGAGTTGCGTCGATCATCCCTCGATGCCGCTCACACCCCGAGATAGCGGTGGAGCTTCGGCATGTTCGCCTCGAGTTCCGCGTTGACGATCACGTCGACGACGCGACCGTGCTCCATCACGCAATGCCGGTCGGCAACCGTCGCTGCGAAATGGAAATTCTGCTCGACCAGCAGGATCGTGAACCCGCGGGCCTTGAGCTCGACGATCGTGCGGCCGATGTGCTGGACGATGACCGGCGCGAGCCCTTCGGTCGGCTCGTCGAGCAGCAGCAGCCTCGCGCCCGTGCGCAGTATCCTCCCGATTGCGAGCATCTGCTGCTCGCCGCCCGACAGCTTGGTCCCCTGGCTTGCGCGCCGCTCGGCGAGGTTGGGGAACAGCGCGTAGATCTGCTCGACCGACAGCCCCCCGTCGCGGACCTTGGGCGGCAGCATCAGGTTCTCCTCGACGTCGAGGCTCGAGAAGATCCCCCGCTCCTCCGGGCACCACGCGAGGCCGAGCCGCGCGATGCGATTCGACGGCAGCCTGATCGTCTCGGCGCCCTCGAACACGATCGAGCCGCTGCGCCGCGGGACGACGCCCATGATCGACTTCAGCGTCGTGGTCTTGCCCGCGCCGTTGCGGCCGAGCAGCGTCACGACTTCGCCGGGCGCGACGTCGAACGAGACGCCATGCAGGATGTGCGATTCGCCGTACCACGCCTGCAGATCGCGCACCGCGAGCAGCGGCGTCGCGGCCGCTGCGGCGGGGGGGCGCTCGCGCTGCGCGCTCTCAGGCATGGGCGCTCCCGAGGTAGGCTTCGACGACCGCCGGATTGGCGGACACCGACGCGTAGTCGCCGTCGGCGAGGATTTCGCCGCGCGCGAGCACCGTGATGCGATGCGACAGCGTCGACACGACCGACAGGTTGTGCTCGACCATCAGCACGGTGCGGTCGGCCGCGACCTTCCTGATCAGCGCGGCGATGCGTTCGACGTCCTCGTGGGTCATGCCGGCCGTCGGCTCGTCGAGGAGCATCATCTCGGGCTCGAGCGCCAGCGTCGTCGCGATCTCGAGCGCACGCTTGCGGCCGTAGGAGAGCTC
Organism: Betaproteobacteria bacterium; assembly: GCA_027307095.1. Taxonomy (GTDB): domain Bacteria; phylum Pseudomonadota; class Gammaproteobacteria; order Burkholderiales; family Casimicrobiaceae; genus VBCG01. The sequence goes on from DAHUXO010000223.1 coordinate 8,052, forward strand.
GCCCGCCCTGATGCTCCCGAATTTTCCGAGCCCCACCTCATGGAGCAGCTCGAGCGCGCGCGCGTCGTGTTCGCGCAACACCTTCTCCGAGCGCCAGAAATCCAGCGAGCGCCCGCGCTTGCGCTGCAATGCGATGCGTACGTTTTCCTTCGCCGTCAGGTGCGGAAAGACGGCGGAGATCTGGAACGAGCGCACGAGGCCCATGCGCGCGATCGCTGCCGGCCGCGACCCGGTGATCTCGCGGCCGTTGTAGTAGATGCGGCCCTGCGTCGGCGTCAGGAAATGGGTGAGCAGGTTGAAACAGGTCGTCTTGCCTGCACCGTTGGGACCGATCAGCGCATGGATCGTCCCGCGCTTCACGGCGAGGCTGACGTCATTGACCGCGACGAAGCCCTTGAACTCCTTGGTGAGCCCGCGCGTCTCCAGAATGATGTCGTCGGCCATCCGCCTGCCCCGAGTCGCGCGGCGCAAGCTGTGTGCCCCGGAAATCCCCGTCCGTGGCCGCCGCGCCGGTGATTATCCCGGCGATGCGCGGGCTTGGCAACGAATCCGCGAATCCGGCGCCGACCCGTCAGCCGCGCGCCCGCCAGTTCGGGGGACGCTTTGCGATAAAGGCATCCATGCCCTCGTCGGCGTCGGGGTCATCGAGATTGCAGCACATTGCCTCGCCGGTCATCGCATAGGCGTCGCCCAGCGAAGTGTCGATCTGGGCGTAGAAGGCGCGCTTGCCCATCGCGATGATCGATGCGCTGCGCGCTCCGATCAGGTCGGTGAAATGCCGGACTGCGGCGTCGATCGCGTCGACGGCCACGACCCGGTTGACGAGCCCCCATGCCAGCGCGGTGGTGGCGTCGATCGGCTCGCCGGTCAGCAGCATTTCCATCACGCGCTTGCGCGCGACATTGCGCCCGACTCCCACTGCAGGCGTCGAGCAGAAGACGCCGACATTGACGCCCGGCAGCGCGAAGCGCGCGGTGTCGGCGGCCACGGCGAGGTCGCACATCGACACCAGCTGGCAGCCCGCCGCAGTCGCCATGCCGTGCACGCGCGCGATCGTCGGCTGCGGCAGCAGGGTGAGCTTGATCATGACGCGGTTGCAGAGATCGAACAGTCCGCGTCGCCACTCCGGAGAGCGCTGCACGCGCAGCTCCTTCAGGTCGTGGCCGGCGCAAAAGCCGCGCCCGGCCCCGGCCAGCACGACAGCGCGAACCCCGGGATCGACGGCCACCTCGTCGAGTGCGGCTTCGAGTGCCGCGAGCATGCCCTCCGACAGCGGATTGAAGCGCTCGCCGCGGTTCAAGGTCAGGGTTCGCACGCCTTCGCGGGTATCCGCGAGGACGAACGGGGAGAGCATCGGTTCCACAGGTTTGTTCATTCGATCGCCGCTGTCGATTGCGCGCGCTGGCGCAGGATGAATTTCTGGATCTTGCCGGTCGAGGTCTTCGGCAGCTCCCCGAAAACGACGCTCTTCGGCACCTTGAAGCGCGCGAGTTGCGCGCGGCAATGCTCGATGACCTCCGCCTCGCTCAACTCGGCCTCGGGCTTCAGCTCGACGAACGCGCAGGGCGTCTCGCCCCATTTCGGGTCGGGCTTGGCGACGACCGCCGCGGCGAGGATCGCGGGGTGCCGGTAGAGGACGTCCTCGACCTCCAGCGAGCTTATGTTCTCGCCGCCGGAAATGATGACATCCTTGGACCGGTCCCGGATCTTGACATACCCGTCCGGCTGCATCACCGCGAGATCGCCGGTATGGAACCACCCGCCGGCGAACGACTCGTCGGTCGCGCTGGGGTTCTTCAGGTAGCCCTTCATCGTGATGTTCCCGCGGAACATGATCTCGCCCATCGTCTCGCCGTCCCAGGGCACCGGCAGCATCGTCGCCGAGTCCATCACCGTCATGCCTTCCTGGCAGGTGTAGCGGACACCCTGGCGCCCGTTGCGCTCGGTGCGCGCTCCGATGTCGAGGCTTTCCCACTCGTCCTGCTTCGCGCAGACGGCAGCGGGGCCGTAGGTCTCGGTCAGGCCGTACACGTGGGTGATCTCGAAGCCCAGCCGCTCCATCCCTTCGATCACGGAGGCCGGCGGCGCTGCCGCGGCGACCAGCGCGTGCACCTTGTGCCCGATGCCGCCCTTCGCGGACTCGGGGGCGTTGATCAGCATCGCGTGGACGATCGGCGCCCCGCAATAGTGCGTGACCCGATGCTCGCGGATCGCATCGAAGACCGCCTTGGCCTCCACCTTTCGCAGGCACACGTTGGTCCCGGCGTTCGCCGCCATCGTCCACGGGAAGCACCAGCCGTTGCAGTGGAACATCGGCAACGTCCAGAGGTACGCCGAGTGCCGCGGCATGCCCCAGTCGACGATGTTCGACAGCGCATTCAGGTAGGCGCCCCGGTGGTGGTAGACGACGCCTTTGGGGTTGCCGGTCGTCCCCGACGTGTAGTTGAGCGAAATCGCCTGCCATTCGTCTCCCGGGGGCTGCCATGCGAAATCGGGATCCCCCTTGGCGATGAAGGTCTCGTAGTCGGATTCGCCCAGCAGGTCGCCACCAGGCCCCAGCGCATCGACGACGTCGATCACCAGCGGCCTTCTCGCCAGTCGCTTCAACGCCGCAGCAATCGCCGGCGAGAACTCGGTGTCGGTGATCAGCACCTTCGCTTCGCCGTGCTCGAGCATGAACGCCAGCGTTTCGGCGTCGAGCCGGGTGTTGAGGGTGTTCAGCACGCCGCCCGTCATCGGGACGCCGAAGTGGCATTCGACCATTTCGGGGGTGTTAGCGAGCATCACTGCGACGGTGTCGCCGACGCGGATGCCCCGGTGTGCGAGCGCCGAGGCGAGCCTGCGCGAGCGCGCGTAGGTCTCGGCCCAGGTGTAGCGCCGCGCGCCGTGCACGACCGAGACCCGCTGCGGCCACGTGTAGGCGGTGCGCGCGATGAGGGAGAGCGGTGTCAGCGACGCGTAGTTCGCCGCGCTGCGATCGAGATGCTGCTCGTAGATGCCGCGAGTCGCCATGGCGCGCCCCTGCCTTTGTCTCCCCAGGTGGACAATCGTAGCAAAATCGACGACGATCCCCGACTCCCGCATGGAGATCGACGCTCGATGGGACATCGCCTTTCCCGCATCGTCACCCGCACCGGAGACTCAGGAACGACAGGCCTTGGCGACGGCTCGCGCGTCGACAAGGACAGCCTCCGGATCGCCGCGATCGGCGGCGTCGACGAGCTCAATTCGAGCGTCGGCGCGCTGCTCGCCGAGCCCCTGCCCGACGCGGTTGCCGCCCTGCTGGTCGACGTCCAGCACGACCTGTTCGACCTCGGCGGCGAGCTTTCGAGTCCGGGGCACGCCGCGGTCACCGCCGGCCACGTGACCCGGCTCGAACAGGCGGTCGAGGAGATCAATTCGGGCCTTTCACCGCTGAAGGAGTTCATCCTCCCCGGAGGTACCCGGCCCGCGGCGCTCGCGCATGTCGCGCGCACCGTTTGCCGCCGGGCCGAGCGCGCCGTGGTGGCTCTCGCCCGGCATGAAAAGGTGTCCCAGGACGGTCGCGTCTACCTGAACCGCCTGTCGGACCTGCTGTTCGTCATCGCCCGCCAGCTCAATCGGGCGTCCGGTGTGCCAGACGTCCTGTGGCAGAAAGGACGCTCGCGGGGTACCGCCACCCGATGAACGACGCTGCGCGCGATGCCGCGGCGACCGCCCCGGCCGAGCGCAGCGCGCGACTCGCGGCGCTGCTCGCGCGGGTCGCGCTCGCCGACCAGGGCGCGTTCGCCGAGCTCTATCGGCTCACGGCGCCGCATCTGTACGGGGTCGCCCTGCGTATCCTGAGGAATGCGTCCGCCGCCGAGGACATCCTGCAGGAAGCCTGGGTCAGCATCTGGCACCATGCCGGCGGCTACGACGCTGCGAAGAGCCAGGCCCTCACCTGGCTCACGTCGATCGTGCGCAACCGCAGCCTCGACCGGCTGCGGCGCCGCGAGATCGACGTGGTCGAGCCGACCGGCGACGATGATGCGCCGGACATCGACTTTCCCGCCGACGAACCTTCCCCGGTGGACCTCCTGCTCGCAGGCGCCGACGCGAGGTCGCTGCGCGACTGCGTCGACGTGCTCGAGCCGGGACCGAAGCAGGCGATCGCCCTCGCGTTCTTTCACGGCCTGTCGCATGGCGAGCTCGCCCGGCACCTGGACGAGCCTCTCGGGACCGTCAAGTCCTGGGTCCGCCGCGGGCTCGAGAAACTGAAGCGCTGCCTCGACGGCGCGGGTGTGACGCGATGAACCTGTCCCGGCCCGATCGCCGCGAGCGGCTGGCGAGCCTCGCCGCCGAATACGCGCTTGGCACCTCGCCGCCACGCGTGCGCCGCCGGCTGGCCGGGATCGCGCGCCGCGATCCGGTGGTCGCCGCGGCGCTGGCCGAATGGGAACGGCGGATCGCCGTGCTCGGTGAGGGCGCCCCCGGCGTGACCCCGCCGCCGCGGGTCTGGCGAAGCATCACCGCAAGGCTCGGCCTCGTGACCGCAGAGGCGCCCCGGATTGCGTGGTGGGACCGGCTGGGGTTGTGGCGCGGCCTCGCGGCCGCGAGCTTCGTCGTCGCGATGGCACTGGGCGTCATGCAGCTCGCGCGGCTGCCCGCCCCCGCCGCGCCGCCGCTGGTCGTCGTGCTTGCAGGGTCCGACGCCAGGCCGGCGATCATCGCGACTGCGGCCCGCGGCGAGCGCTACCTGACGATGAAGACTGTCGTCGACACGGCGCCACCTCGAGGCAAGGCCTTCGAGCTGTGGGCGCTGCCCACGGCCGGCGCACCCCGGTCGCTGGGGGTGATTCCGGTCGGTGCCGTCGTCGAGGTGCCGCTGCAGGCGCCGGCCGGCGAGTCGCTGGCGAACATCCCCGCGCTTGCGGTGAGCCTCGAGCCTGCAGGCGGCTCGCCGACGGGGGCGCCGACCGGGCCGGTGCTCTACTCGGGCAAGGTCGAGCGCATGTACTGACCGTGCCGCCGGGGCCCCTGGTCGCCGCTCGCGCAGCCTCGACCTGCTCGCCGCTCGCGCGGCCTCGACCTCCTGGATATGGCCTGCTGACGCGCCACCTCGGCGTGTCGGTCTCGAGCCGCGACTCGCCATCCCTCGCATCCCCGGCCGCCGCCGGGGCCCCTGCTCGGCGCTCGCGCGGCTACCTGCGCTTCAGCGCATACCCGTCGGGGCGGTCTTCCATGTCCCACCCTGCCTCGCGCAGCAACGCGCGCAGGCGATCCGCCTCGGCCCAGTCCTTCGCCTTGCGCGCCGCGACGCGCTCGCGCGCCAGCGCATCGATGTCGCCGGGAACCGCGTCCTCCTTCGGCCGCCAGTTCTCGAGCCCGAGGCCGAACACCTGATCGAAGCGCGCGAGCGTCGCGCGCTTGACCGGCCCGGGCAATCCACCACGCAGCGTCTCCCACGCGATCGCCAGCGCCCGCGGGAGGTTCAGGTCGTCGTTGACCTGGGCAGTGAAGCGCGAGTCCAGCGCCGCGTCGGCGGCGGCGACCTCGCGCTCCAGGACGTAAAAGCCTGCACGCATCCTCGCGAGGCCGGTCGCCGCGGCATCGAGTGCGTCCCAGGTGAAGTTGAGCTGGCTGCGATAGTGCCCGGTCAGGCACAGGTAGCGGAACGCCAGCGGGTCGTAGCCGCCGTCGACCAGCGCCTGCACGCGCAGGAACTCGCCCGCCGACTTGGCCATCTTGGCGTCGTTGGCGAGCAGGAAGTAGCCGTGCATCCAGAAGTTGGCCAGCCGCGTCCCGATCCGCGCCTCGGTCTGCGCGATCTCGTTCGTGTGGTGCACCGGGATGTGGTCCTCGCCGCCGCAATGGATGTCGAAGTAGTCGCCGAGGTAGTCCTGCGCCATCGCCGAGCACTCGATGTGCCAGCCGGGGAAGCCGCGGCCCCAGGGGCTGTCCCATTCCATCTGCCGCGTGCTGCCTTCGGGCGAGAATTTCCACAGCGCGAAATCGGTCGCGCTGCGCTTGTCGCCCAGGTCGACACGCCTGCCGGCTTCGAGCCCCGCCTTGTCGAGGCGCGCGAGATAGCCATAGTCGGCCTGCCGGCTGGTGTCGAAGTAGATGCCGTCGGCCGTCCGGTAGGTGTAGCCCTTGCGCTCGAGATCGGCGATGAATTCGACCTGCGACGGTATGTGGTCGGTCGCCCTCGGCAGCACGTCGGGACGCCCGATATGGAGTGCGTCGAGATCGGCGAGGAACGCCTGCGTGTAGAGCGCCGCGATGTCCCACGCGCTCTTGCCCGCGCGCCGCGCGCCCTTCTCCATCTTGTCTTCGCCGGTGTCGGCGTCCGAGGTCAGGTGACCGACGTCGGTGATGTTCATCACGTGGCGGACACGGTAGCCATTCCAGCGCAGCGCGCGCTTCAGCCCATCCTCGAACATGAACGTCCGGTAGTTGCCGATGTGCTGGTAGTCGTAGACCGTCGGGCCGCAGGTGTAGATGCCGACCTCGCCCCCCGGGTGAAGCGGCTCGAACTCGCGCAGACTGCGCGTGAAGTTGTCGTAGAGGATCAGCGGCACGGATGTGGACATTGGGCAGGGCGGGGTCGGGGCCTGCGCGAAGCGCGATGGATCGGGGCGCCCGCGGAGCCGACGCGGCCGCCGCGCGCGGGTGCGGCGCTCAGAGCTCGCGTTCCATGATGAAGTCTTCCATGACGAAGCCCCCGCCGATGGGGAAGTCGCCGCGGCCGGCGATCGCGAAACCGCAGCGCTCGTAGGCGCGGATCGACCCCGTGTTGTTGCGGTTCACGTTCAGCGTCAGCCGCCGGCAGGCAGCGGCGCGCGCGCGCTCGACGACGTGCTCGATCAGCGCCCGCCCGATGCCCTTGCCGTGATACTCGGGAAGGATGTAGAGCCGCTCGAGCTTCATCACGCCGCGGGCGTCCGCCGGGCACCAGGCGACGAATCCCACCGGCACCTCCCCGACCCGCCCCAGCGCGATGCCGCGAGCCTCGGGCGCGCCGCCGGCCTCGTCGTGAGCGACGAACCGAATCAGCGCTTCCCGCGAATAGCCGCGCTCGAGCATGTACTCGATCTGCTCCGCGGTGATGATGCCTGGGTAGTGGCGATGCCAGATCTCGTGCGCGAGTCGCCGGACGGCATCGATGTCGTCGGGGCCTGCGGTCGAGATCGCGACCGATCTCCCGTTCTCGGGCGGGGGATGGCGCTGTGGCTGGGACTGGAGCATGGGCGGGCGGAGGTCGCGGCCTGAATTTAGCATGCAGGCGCGACTGCGCGTCACGGTAGAATGCGCTGCCCCGCCTCGCCGTCCCCGTCGCCAGCGGCGAAGCACAACTCTCCGGTCACCTCGCCCTTGATCGCCGCCCTGTCCAAACGCACGTGGATCGTCCTTGCACTGGTCATGACGATCGTGTGGTTCTCGGAGCTCGGGGTGCGCAAGCTCCAGCATCCCGACGAAGGCCGCTATGCCGAGATCGCGCGCGAGATGGTCGCCACCGGCAACTGGGTGACGCCGCGCCTCAACGGCATCAAGTATTTCGAGAAGCCGGCGCTGCAGTACTGGCTCACCGCAGCGAGCTTCGAGGCGTTCGGCATCAGCGAATGGACGGCGCGCCTGCCGACCGCGCTGGCTGGTTTCCTGACGATCGCCGCCATCGGCTGGGCGGGTGGCGTCCTCGCCTCGCCCGCCGTGGGCGTTTATTCGGCGGCGGTGCTCGCGAGCTGCCTCTGGCACTTCGGCATCTCGCACATCCTGACCCTCGATGCCCTGCTGTCGTTCTGGCTGGCGCTGGCGCTGGTGGGATTCCTGCTCGCCCAGCGCAGCGACGCCTCGCCGCGCTCGCGCGAGCGGATGATGCTCCTCGCCTACGTCGCGACCGCGGCCGGGATCCTGACCAAGGGGGTGGTCGCGCTGGCGATACCGGGAACCACGCTGATCCTCTATTCGCTTGCGACGCGCGACTTCGCGCCGTGGAGGCGTCTCCACATCGCCAAGGGGCTCCCGCTGCTTCTCGTCCTGACGGTGCCCTGGTTCGTCCTGGTATCGATGCGCAATCCCGAGTTCGCGCGCTTCTTCTTCATCCACGAGCACATCGACCGCTTCCTGACCAAGGAGCTGAAGCGCCCGGGTCCCTGGTGGTATTTCCTGCCGATGCTGCTGGCCGGGCTCCTGCCCTGGACCGGCGTGTTCCTGTGCCGCCTGAAGGCGAGCTGGCGCGACGCCGCCGTCGATCCCGGCGGCTTCTCGTGGGCGCGCTTCTGCCTGATCTGGTCGGCGTTCATCCTCGTCTTCTTCAGCGTCTCGAAGTCGAAGCTGCCGTCCTACATCCTGCCGATCTTCCCGGCGGCGGCGCTGGTGCTGGGCTGGCAGCTCGACGTGATGGCGACGCGCGCGCTTTCGGTCCTCGCTGCCCTGCTCGCCACGACGACGGTCCTGCTGTGGGGAATCGCGATGCTCGGCTATCCGACCCTCGCGCTCAGGCTGGCGGATGCCGAAACGCCTCTCGCGATCTACGCGGCGCTCGGCCCCTGGGTCGAGTTGGGACTGGGGCTCGCGGCCGCCGGTTATGTCGTCGGCTGGCTGATGATGCGGCGCGGCAGCATGGCTGCGAGGAGCATCGCGATCGCCGTCATCGCACTCTCGACGATGCTGGCAATGCAGGCTTTCTTCAGGGGATCCGACGTCTTCCGGGCGACGCGCTCGGCGGCGGACCTCGCCAGCGCACTGGAAAACGCCGCCGATCCTCCGTACGATCGCAACGCCCCTTTCTTTCAGGTCCGCATGTACGACCAGACACTGCCTTTCTACCTGCGTCGAACGACGACGCTGGTCGCGTATCGCGACGAGATGGGGCCGGGACTCGACATCCAGCCCGAGCTCGCGATCGCGAACGTCGCGGACTGGATCCCGCGCTGGGAATCGCTGCCGCAGGCCTATGCGCTGATGTCGCCCGCGACCCGGACGATGCTGGCGCGGCAGGGCGTGCCGATGCGGGTGGTCGCGAGCGATTCGCGCCGGGTGCTGGTCGAGCGGCGCTGAGACGGAGGGCCGATGGGCATCCCCGCGTTCCTGTTCCTGATCACCGGCGTGTTGCTCAACGCCGCGGCGCAGCTCATGCTGAAGGCCGGCACCAACCGGCTCGGCATCATCACGCTGACCGCCGACAACTGGATCGCAATGTTCGTCCGGATGGCGACGGAGCGCCATTTCATCGGCGGCGCCGCGCTCTACGTCGTCAGCCTGGTCGTGTGGATCCTCGGCCTGTCCCGCGTCCCCGTTTCGGTCGCCTATCCGATGCTGTCGCTGGGCTACGTCGTCAACGCGATCGCCGCGCACTACCTGTTCGGCGAGGCGGTCAGCGTCCAGCGCTGGCTCGGCATCGGGTTCATCATCGTCGGCGTCTGGATGGTCGCGAAGAGCTGAGCCTCCCCATGGCCCCTGCCGCCACGCTGAAGTTCGCGAGCCCCGTCATCGACGAAGCGACGATCGCCGCGGTCGGCGACGTGCTGCGCTCGGGGCACATCACCAGCGGCCCCTGGGTCGAGCGTTTCGAGGCGGCGCTGTCGGAGTTCTGCGCCGGCCGGCCGGTCCGGGCCGTCACGTCGGCGACCGCGGCGGTCGAGATCGCACTGCAGCTCGCCGGCATCGGGCCGGGCGACGAGGTGATCACCTGCGCCCAGAGCTTCTTCACGGTCCTCAACATGATCGTGAAGGTCGGCGCGACGCCGGTGTTCGTCGATTGCGATCCCGTGACCCGCAACATCGACCTGGGCCAGGTCGAGGCGCGCATCGGACCGCGCACGCGCGCGCTCATCCCGACCCACTGGCCGGGATCGCTGGTCGACATGGACGCGCTTCACGCCCTCGCGCGCGCGCGCTCCCTTCGCGTCATCGAGGACGCGGCGCTGGTGATCGGGTCGCGCTGGAAAGGCACTCCGGTGGGCGCGTTCGGCGATCTCGTGACCTTCAGCTTCCACCCGAACAAGAACATCACGTCGATCGAAGGCGGCGCACTGGTCTGCAACGACGCCGACGAGGCGCGCCGCGTCGACATCCTGCGTTTCCACGGCATCGAGCGGCTGCCGGACGGCACGCGCGACGTCGGCTTTCCCGGCGGCAAGTTCAACCTGCCCGACGTCAACGCGAGGATCGGCCTCGCACAGCTCGTGCGCCTGCCTGCGTTCCTCGAGCAGCGTCGCGCGCTGGTGCTGCGCTACTTCGAGCGCTTCGCCACCGATCCCGCCTGCGTGCTGCCGCCACGCCCGGCCGACGGTGACGGGCAGTCGTGGAACATGTTCAGCATCCTGCTGCCGCTCGATCGGCTGACGCTGTCGCGCAAGGCGTTCCGCGACGCGCTCGCCGAGCGCGGCATCGCGACCGGCGTTTCCTACGAAGCGCTGCACCTGTCGACGCTGGGACGGCGCTACGGCTACCGACCGGGCGACCTGCCGAACACCGAGCGCATCGCGGACTCCACCGTCACGCTGCCGCTGCATGCCGCGATGAGCACGGCCGATGTCGACCGCGTCTGCGAGGCCTGCACCGCGATCATCGCCGCGCACCGGAGGTGACCACCATGAGCGCAGCTCAGCTTTCGGTCGTCGTTCCCGTCTACAACGAGGAAGCAGGCCTGCCTGCGCTGTTCGACCGCCTCTACCCGGCGCTCGACGCCCTGGGCGTGCCCTACGAGGTGATCTTCATCAACGACGGCAGCCGCGACCGGTCGGCGGCGATGCTGAAGGACCAGTTCGCGGCCCGCCCCGACGTCACGCGCGTGATCCTGTTCAACGCGAACTTCGGCCAGCACCTCGCGATCCTGGCGGGATTCGCGCGGGTGCGCGGCGAGCGCATCGTGACGCTGGACGCCGACCTGCAGAACCCGCCCGAGGAGATCGGCAAGCTGCTCGCCGCGATGGACGCGGGCGCGGATTACGTCGGAGGCGTGCGGCGCAGCCGCGAGGACGCCTGGTGGCGGCGCGCAGCATCGCGGCTGATGAACCGGCTGCGCGAGCGGATCACCCGCATCAGGATGACGGACCAGGGCTGCATGCTTCGCGCCTACAGCCGCGACATCGTCGACGCCGTGGTGGCCGCGCGCGAGGTCAGCGTCTATATCCCGGCGCTCGCCTACACGTTCGCGCACCACCCGGTCGAGATCGATGTCGAGCACGAGGAGCGCGCTGCCGGCGAGTCCAAGTACTCGCTCTACCGCCTGATCCGGCTCAACTTCGACCTCGTCACCGGGTTCTCGCTGGTGCCGCTGCAGCTGTTCTCGGTGCTGGGGATGCTGGTCGCCTTCGGATCCATCGTGCTCTACGCCGTCGTCATGACCGAGCGCACGATCGCCGGCGGCTTCCTCGAAGGCATCAAGACGCGGTGGGATCGCGACATCCTCGCGTTCTTCCTGATCGGCTGGATCATGTTCGGCGTGGGACTGCTCGGCGAATACGTCGGCCGCATCTACCAGCAGGTGCGCACGCGGCCGAGCTACGTGATCCGCGCCGTGCTCGAGCGCGACGGTGAGGGCGACATCGAGCGCGACGGGGAACGCGGCGGGCTGCCCCGAGGCGGGCGCCGCCACGAGCCGGTCGACACTCGCGAGCTCCGGTAGGCTCGGGCAGCACGGCCCGTGGGCGCGGACAGAACCTCGCGATGAGCCGAGCGGTCGTCTTCGCCTATCACAACGTCGGGGCGCGGTGCCTGAGGGTGCTGCACGCCCACGGCGTCGACGTCCGGCTGGTCGTCACCCACGACGACGATCCCTCCGAGACGCACTGGTTCGCTCGCGTCGCCGACGTCGCGGCGGATCTGGGATTGCCGTGGATCGCTCCGGTCGATGCGAACGCCCCGGATCCGGTCGCGACCATCGCGGCGCTCGCACCCGATTTCATCTTCAGCTTCTATTACCGCCGCATGCTGGGCGCGCCGCTGCTCGCGCTCGCTGCCCGCGGTGCGCTGAACATGCATGGCTCGCTGCTCCCGCATTACCGCGGGCGTGCGCCGGTCAACTGGGCGGTGCTCCACGGCGAGCGCCACACCGGCGCGACGCTGCACTACATGGCGGACAAGCCAGACGCCGGCGACATCGTCGCGCAGCAGGCGGTGCCGATCCTGCCCGACGACACCGCGAAGGAGGTCTTCGACAAGGTCACTGTGGCCGCGGAGATCTGCCTCGACGGCGTGCTGCCGGCGCTGCTCGCCGGCACCGCGCCGAGGCGGCACAACGACATTGCGCGCGGTTCGTATTTCGGCGGACGCAGGCCCGAAGACGGCCGGATCGACTGGTCGCAGGCCGCCGCGAACGTGCACAACCTCGTCCGCGCGGTCGCGCCGCCCTACCCCGGCGCGTTCACGACGATCGCCGGCCACCCCGCGCGCGTGCTGCGCACCCGCATCGTCGCCTCCGCCGCTGTGCGCACGGCCCCGACGCTCGTGGTCGCGCACGGCAACCTCGTCGCGCGCTGCGGCGGCGGCGGCATTCTGCGCATCGACGCGCTGGAGATCGACGGGCGCATCCATACACCGGCGATGGTCGCCGAGCGCTTCGGCGACGCGCCGTTGCCGCTCCCGGGCAGCCCGGGTGAAACGCCCGGTTCGCGCCGCTGAAGTACGGCCCGGGCACCCCGCGCGGTACAATTCCGGCCCCAGGCAGCCGCCGGATCTCCCCCTTACATGAAGCGCATCCTCATCCTCGGCGTCAACGGGTTCATCGGACACCACCTGTCGCAGGCGATCATCGCCGGGACCGACTGGGAAATCCACGGAATGGACATGCAGGCCGATCGGATCGCGGATCTGCTCGGCGAGCCCCGCTTTCATTTCTTCGAAGGCGACATCACGATCAACCGCGAGTGGATCGAGTACCACGTCAAGAAATGCGACGTGGTGCTGCCGCTGGTCGCGATCGCGACGCCGGCGACCTACGTCCGCGAACCATTGCGGGTGTTCGAACTGGATTTCGAGGCGAACCTGCCGATCGTGCGGGCCGCGGTCAGGCACAAGAAGCGCGTCGTGTTCCCGTCGACCTCGGAGGTCTACGGCATGTGCGCCGACGCCGAGTTCGATCCCGAGCGCTCGAACCTGGTGCTGGGGCCGATCAACAAGCCGCGCTGGATCTATTCGTGCGCCAAGCAGCTGATGGACCGCGTGATCCACGCCTACGGCCAGCAGGAAGGACTCGACTACACGCTGTTCCGGCCGTTCAACTGGATCGGCGCCGGCCTCGATTCGATCAACGCGCCCAAGGAAGGCAGCTCGCGCGTGATCACGCAGTTCCTCGGCCACATCGTCCGCGGCGAGCCGATCAAACTGGTCGACGGCGGCACGCAGAAGCGCACCTTCACCTACATCGACGACGGCATCGCCGCGCTGATGAAGATCATCGAGAACCCGGGCGGGATCGCGAGCGGCAAGATCTACAACATCGGCAATCCCGCCAACAACTATTCGGTGCGCGAGCTCGCGCAGATGATGCTCGCGATGGCGGCGCAGTATACCGAGTACCGCGACAGCGCCGCCGCGGTCCGCGTCGTCGACACGACCGCCGCGTCGTACTACGGCGACGGCTACCAGGACGTCCAGAGCCGCGTTCCCAGGATCGACAACACCTGCGCGGACCTGCGATGGCGCCCGAGCGTCCCGATGGAAGAAGCGCTGCGACGCATCTTCGACGCGTACCGGGGTCACGTCGCCGACGCGCGCGCCCTGGTCGAATGAGGCTGGGCCTCAAGGTCGACGTCGATACGCTGCGCGGCACGCGCGAAGGGGTGCCGCGGCTCCTCGAGATTCTCGGCCGGCACGGCGTCGCCGCGACGTTCCTGTTCTCGCTCGGCCCCGACCACACCGGACGCGCGATCAAGCGGATCTTCCGCGCGGGTTTCTTCGGCAAGGTCCGCCGCACTTCGGTGCTCAAGCACTACGGGCTGCGGACGCTCCTCTATGGAACGCTGCTGCCGGGGCCCGACATCGGCGCACGCGCCGCGGACGTCATGCGCGGTGTCCGCGACGCGGGCCACGAGACCGGCATCCATTGCTGGGATCACATCCGTTGGCAGGATGGCGTCGCCACCGCCGATGCCGAGTGGACGCGCCGCGAGATGGACAAGGCCTGCGAACGCTACGCCGCGATCTTCGGCGAGCCGCCGACCACGCACGGCGCCGCTGGCTGGCAGATGAACGTGCATGCGCTGCGCCTCACGCAGCAGCTCGGATTCGACTACTGTTCCGACGGTCGCGGCACGCATCCGCACCTTCCGGTGTGGCGCGGCGAGCTCGTCCGCTGCCCGCAGTTCCCGACGACCCTGCCGACACTCGACGAGCTGATCGGCGTCGATGGCGTCACCGAGGACAATGTCGCCGCACACGTCCTCGAGCGCACGCGCGACCCGCGCGCCTCGGGCCATGTCTACACGCTGCACGCGGAGCTCGAAGGCGGGCGTCTCGCCGGGGCCTTCGAACAACTGCTGACCGGATGGAAAGCCCAGGGCTGGATGCTGGGGCCCGTGCGCGCACTGCGCGACGCCGTCGAGCCGCTGGCCCTGCCCCGCTGCGAGGTCGGGCCGGGCAGCGTCGAAGGACGATCGGGGACGCTGCTCGTGCAGGGTGAGGAGTTCCTCGCGGATGCCCTGCTGCGCGAAGCCGCCTGACCCTCCGACATTCGAGGAACCTGCCATGACCGACGCCCGCATCGCCGATTTCGAGATCGCTTCCACGGACGGCAGCTTCCGGCTTTCCGACCATGCCGGCCACCCGGTGGTGCTCTATTTCTACCCCAAGGACAACACACCGGGATGCACGACCGAGGGCATGCAGTTTCGAGACCTGCACGCGAAGTTCGCCAGGCTCGGCGCAGTCGTGGCCGGCGTCTCCCGCGATTCGCTGAAGTCGCACGCGAATTTCAAGGCGAAGATGCAATTTCCATTTCCGCTGCTGTCCGACGCCGACGAGATGCTGTGCACCAGGTTCGGTGTCATCAAGATGAAGAACATGTACGGCAAGAAGGTACGCGGCATCGAGCGCAGCACTTTCGTCATCGACGCATCGAGCAGGCTTGCCCGCGAGTGGCGCGGCGTCAAGGTGCCCGGGCACGCCCAGGAAGTGCTGGATTTCGTCAAGACCCTCTGACATCACCCTCGCTGCGGTCCGCCATCCTCGCGCGGCGATGTGCGCTTTCCACCACAAAATATTGAATTGACGCGGCGACCAATCGCTACCCCTTGTAGCGGAGCTTGATCGCGCCTACATTAGGGTCGCAGGGGCCGTCGTCGGTCCCGCCTGTCGATGCTCCAGGAGGCCCATGGTCGAACGCAAGCTGCGCCCCGCTCCTTCCACGCTGCACCTCCTGCCCTCCCGCAAGCCGGCCCGCATCGGGTCGTCCCAGTCGACCAAGCTTTTCGTCCTCGACACGAACGTGCTGATGCACGATCCGACCAGCCTGTTCCGCTTCGAGGAACACGACATCTACCTGCCGATCCTGACGCTCGAGGAGCTCGACGCCCACAAGAAAGGCATGACCGAGGTCGCGCGCAATGCACGCCAGGCGTCGCGCTTCCTCGACGAGCTCGTCACGATGCACGCCGAGCCCGGCACCGCCGGCATCGCACACGGCATACCGCTTGCCGAGAAATCGGGCGGGGCCGCGACCGGACGGCTGTTCCTGCAGACGGAGGCGATCGCGACCACGCTGCCGGCGTCGCTCGCCAACGGCAAGGCGGACAACCAGATCATCGCGGTGGTCATGCATCTGTCACGCCATCACCCGAAGCGCAGCGTGATCCTGGTGTCCAAGGACATCAACATGCGGATCAAGGCCCGCGCGCTGGGCATTGCCGCCGAGGACTACTTCAACGACAAGGTGCTCGAGGACACCGAGCTGCTGTATTCGGGCATCCGCGAGCTGCCGGCCAACTTCTGGGACCGCCACGGCAAGGACATGGAATCGTGGCAGCAGGGGGGCCACACCTATTACCGGCTTAACGGCCCGCTGGTGCCGTCGCTGCACGTCAACGAGTTCCTGTACCTCGAACGGTCGGGGGAGGCGCCGTTCCACGCGATCGTCAAGGAGATCCAGGGCAAGGGCGCCGTGCTGTCGACGCTCAAGGATTACACGCACCAGAAGAACAACGTGTGGGGCATCGTCGCGCGCAACCGCGAGCAGAACTTCGCGCTCAACCTGCTGATGAACCCCGACATCGATTTCGTGACGCTGCTCGGCCAGGCCGGCACCGGCAAGACGCTGCTGACGCTGGCCGCCGGCCTGATGCTGACCCTCGAGTTCAAGGTCTACACCGAGATCATCATGACGCGCGTCACGGTGCCCGTCGGCGAGGACATCGGCTTCCTGCCGGGCACCGAGGAGGAGAAGATGAATCCGTGGATGGGCGCGCTGGAGGACAATCTCGACGTGCTGAACAAGACCGACGACGAGAGCGGCGATTGGGGCCGCGCCGCGACGCGCGACCTGATCCGCTCGAGGATCAAGGTGAAGAGCCTCAATTTCATGCGCGGGCGCACGTTCATCAACAAGTTCCTGATCATCGACGAGGCGCAGAACCTGACCCCCAAGCAGATGAAGACGCTGATCACCCGCGCCGGGCCCGGCACCAAGGTCGTCTGCCTCGGCAACATCGCGCAGATCGACACGCCCTACCTGACCGAGGGGAGTTCCGGGCTCACCTACGTCGTCGACCGCTTCAAGGGCTGGGCGCACTCGGGGCACGTCACGCTGCAGCGCGGCGAGCGCTCGCGGCTGGCCGACCACGCGGCGGAGGCGCTCTAGCCCGGAGCGCGGCGGCGCGACACCGGGGCGCGACCGTCCCCGGCGACGAGACTGCGAGTCAATAGCTGCCCGGATGGGCGGCGTTTTCGAAGCGCGTGAATTCGCCGAGGAACGTCAAGCGCACCATCCCGATCGGTCCGTTGCGCTGCTTGCCGATGATGATCTCGGCAGTGCCCTTGTCCTGCGTCTCGGGGTTGTAGACCTCGTCGCGGTAGATGAAGAGGATCACGTCGGCATCCTGTTCGATGGCGCCCGAGTTGTGGCTGACGATCCCGTCGGCCAGCCAGCATGCGGGGCCGGGGACCGTGAGGTCGAAGACTTCCTCTTCGCCGGCAGGCTCGATCGCGACCACCCGATCCCAGTAGAGATCGGATTGCGCCCAACGCGCTCGCACCGGGTCGTCGAGCAGCCTGGCGTATGACTGCAGCGTGTCCCGGCTGGGTGCGAACGGGAATTGCGACGTATCACCATAGGATGTTCCGCGCGCCGCGGCCATGGCGCGCTGGCTGATACCGCGGCGGCTCATCGACGACCGGACGTCGGCAAAGACCTGCTGCGGCAGCGTGTCCGAATTCGTATTCGCGATCGTGCATTGCAGGTGCTCGCGCAATCGTGCCGCCGGCCCCACGCGTGGACCGAAGGCACCCACTTCGTCGAGGAACCGGCGCTGGTCGTCCGCGCCGCTGACGTCGACGCCGTAGACCGGCCTCGAACCCCCTTGCAGCGTCTTGCGCAGACCCGCGACGATACCCATCCGCAGGAGCAGCGCCATCACGTCCGTGGCGAGCGAAATGCTGCAGGTGCCGAAATACACGCGCGGCGCGCCCTTGGCCCCCGGGGCGCGCACGAAGATGCAGCCATCCGTCGCCCACAGGTGGCGCAGCAGCAGTGCAACCTGGCGCGATCCGAGGCGGAAAGCATCGCCGGGCAGGCATTTCTCGTCCGATCGCTGGCCGAAGATGCCGAGTGACTTGAGCCATCCGCCGACGCCGGCGGGGTGCCAGCGGTCGCCGTTGCCCGCGATCAGCAGTTGGTGCCACGCGCCCCGTCCCGCATGTCTCGAGATTGTGCTGCCCATCGCGAGCGCTGCGTCGCGCACGGCTGCGCTGTTCTCCTCGGATGCTGTGCAGTAGCGAAGCGGCTGGTGTTCTAGGTAGCTGCCGTCGCCGACGAGGTGTCCCAGCAGCACGACCGCCTCGTCGGACCATTCGACCGCCGCCGCGGTGTCGGGAAGCCGGCGCGCAACGCCGAGGCGGTCGCCGATCGCCAGCTGCGAGACCTTGCGCCATCCATCGTGGGCGAACAGCCGGTGCTCCGCGGTTGCGCGGATCGTCCGGCCGCTGGCAAGCGACAGCTTGAAGACGGGTTTGATCCCCTTCGACCACACGAGGTCCGACCGCGCCGTCGTCAGCCGCTGATTCGCGTCGATGGCGATGACCTCCGGCGTCGTGCCCACGAGATCGCGAATCGGCACGCGCCGCCCGTCCGCGAGGTTCACCAGCGTATCGCCGGTGACGCATTCGCGCAGGTCCGACATCACCGGCCGCTTGTTCGGACGCTGCTCGAGCGAGCGGTTCAACTGCGACAGCGCGACGACCGGGACCTGGAGCTCCTTCGCCAGCGATTTCATCGCCCGCGAGATCTCCGAGATCTCTGTGGCCCGATTCTCGCCCTGCGTCGACGCCTGCATCAGCTGCAGGTAGTCGACGATGACCAGCCCCAGCTTCCCGTACTGCTTCATCAGCCGTCGCGCGCGCGAGCGGACCTCGATCGCGTTGAGCGCCGGCGTCTCGTCGATCAGGATCGGCGCCTCGTTCAGGCGCCCGAGCGCCGCCGACAGCTTGTCCCAGTCCTCGGGGGCCAGGCGCCCGGTGCGGAGCTTGTGCTGGTCGAGCCGGCCGACCGAGCCGATCATCCGCATCGCGAGCTGCGTCGCGCCCATTTCCATCGAGAACACTGCCACCGGCATGCCAGTCGTGAGCGCGACGTTCTCGCCGATGTTCAAGGCCAGGGCGGTCTTCCCCATGCTCGGTCGTCCGGCGACGACGATCAGGTCGCCCGGCTGGAAGCCGGAGGTCATCCGGTCGAGATCGGAGAACCCCGTCGGCACCCCGGTCACGTCCGACGGATCGTCGCGGTTGTAGAGCGTCTCGATGCGCTCGACGACGCTCGCGAGCAGCGTGCCGATCGCCTGGAAATTCCGCGCACCGCGCGCACCCTGCTCGGCGATGTGCAGCACCTTGGCCTCGGCCTCGTCGAGCACGGCCTTTGCATTGCGGCCCAGCGGATGGAACGCCGATTCCGCGATCTCGCTGGCCGTGGCCGCGAGCTGCCGCAGGATCGAGCGCTCGCGGACGATGTTCGCGTAATGCCGGATGTTCGCCGCGGTCGGGACGTTCTGCGCCAGTGCGCCCAGGTACGCGAGGCCGCCGACGTAATCGAGCTTCTGGGTCGACGCGAGGGCTTCCGAGACCGTGACGACGTCGGCGGGCTTCCCCTCGCCGATCAGCTGCGAGATGTGGCGATGGATGACGCGGTGCGCGTCGCTGTAGAAGTCCTCGGCGCCGACGACGTCGCCGATGCGGTCGGCAGCCTCGTTGTCGAGCATGAGCCCGCCCAGCACCGACTGCTCCGCTTCGAGCGAATGCGGAGGGCGTTTCAGCTGGTCTACCGGGAGATCGTCGGGCACGCGAACTGTCGACTCCAAAATGGTGATTTTACCCGCCGCGGCCCGCGCTGCCCATCATGCAAAAGGGGCCGTTGCCGGCCCCTTCTTGTCGAGAACCGCGGCTTGCCGGCTCAGGCCGTCGTGTCGCCGATCACCGTCACCGTGATGTTCGCGCTGACGTCCGTGTGCAGCGCGACCGACACAGCGTGATCGCCGACCTGCTTAAGCGGACCGGCCGGCATCCGGACCATCGCCTTCTCGATCTCGACGCCCTGCGCCTTCAGCGCTTCGACGACGTCGACGTTGGTCACCGATCCGAACAGGCGACCGTCGACGCCGGCCTTCTGGGTGATCCGCAGCGCGGTCCCTTCGATCTTCTCGGCGAGCGCCTGCGCGCCCGCGAGCTTGTCGGCGGCCGCCTTCTCGAGATCGGCGCGGCGGGCCTCGATCGCCTTCAGGTTGTCGGGCGTGGCGCGCTTGGCCTTGCCGTGCGGGATCAGGAAATTGCGCGCGTAACCGTCCTTGACCTTGACGACATCGCCGAGGTTGCCGACGTTCGCGATCTTCTCGAGCAGAATGATTTGCATGGCCCGATGCTCCGTCAGTGCAGGTCGGTGTACGACAGCAGTGCCAGGAAGCGCGCGCGCTTGATCGCCGTTCCGAGCTGACGCTGGTAGCGCGCCTTGGTGCCGGTGATCCGCGCCGGCATGATCTTGCCGTTCTCCTGGACGAAGTCCTTCAGCACATCGATGTCCTTGTAATCGATCTGCTTGACCTTCTCCGCCGTGAAGCGGCAGAACTTCTTGCGCTTGAACAGGTTGTTGCCGCGTTCGCGGCGCTTCCCGTCCTTCTTGAACTTGCCCTTACCTCTTCCCATCGGGCGCGGCATGTCAGTGTCCTTTCCTCAATTTTCCGTCGTCTCGAATCGTGTCACGTGCAGGGCGACGCTCGCTCCGGTCCGGTAACGCCTCGCGATGAAGCCTTCGCATCGCAGCGCGGTGCCAGGCGCCACTCCGGACAGCGCATTCGCGACCTCGCCGAAAGCAACGGCATGCATTTCGCACTCCACTTCGCGTTCCCCGTCCGCCTCGGCCTGTTTCGACCGGTGCAGCAGCGTCAGCTCGACCGCGGGAATTCCGGCGGGCGTATGGCGCAAAGCGCCGCGGTCGCCCACCGTTGCATCCAGCGCCAGCCGGTTGACACCCGGCACGTCGCGAAGCCGCGATCAGGCCGGCGCGGGAGGCGCGGCCTGCGGGGCCTCGACGCCAGCGGCGGGCGCAGTGGCGGGTCTCTCCGCACGCTCGGGCCGGTCGCCACGCTCGCCTTCCTTGCCGGTCAGCGACCTCGACTTCTCTTCCTTCATCATCGGCGAGGGCGCGACGACGGCTTCGGTCATCGCGACGACCAGGTGGCGCAGCACCGCGTCGTTGAACTTGAACGCATGCTCGAGCTCCGTCAGGGTCTCGCGCCCGCATTCGATGTTCATCAGGACGTAATGGGCCTTGTGGACTTTCTGGATCGGGTAGGCGAGCTGGCGCCGTCCCCAGTCCTCCAGGCGGTGGATCCGGCCGCCGGGGCCGGTCACCATCGTGCGATAGCGCTCGATCATCGCGGGCACCTGCTCGCTCTGGTCGGGGTGCACGATGAACACGACTTCATAGTGACGCATCGGTACAGCACTCCTTTAGGTCGATGAAGGCCCGCCTTCGGGAACATCCCGCGGCGGGCCGCATGGCCTCCCCCATGTGCAGTGCTGCGGTCCGTTCGACATCGGACACTTGGATCACGGCATCGGCTGTCGATGTCGGATCGCTCCGCGGCGGGGTGAGGCAAGGAAGCCGGAGATTGTATCAGGAAATTGCTTTGCGGATCAAACGGCTACTGCGGAAGGTCAATGCGCCCCGCCTGTCGGAGTCGCCGGCAGGGAGTCGCCCCGGACCGGAGCGCTGCCTTGGGCCAGGGCATAGGCGCGGCCCCGTTCCGCCGCCGCATCCAGAATCTCATCGCGCGCCAGCTTCGCCATCGCCGCAACGGCCCTGACCCGCTCGTAGAAGCGGGGCAGGTCGCCCCCCTCCTCGCGCAGCAGCTCCCTGAATGCCGGAATCCTGTCGGTGTAGATGCCGACCGCGGCGAGGCTCGCATTGTTGGGTGAATGCGCGAACCATCGGTCGTAACCGGCAAGACCCGGCTCGCCCGCCTTCGCGGCCTCGTAGGCCGCTTTCATCGACGCGAAAGCGTCCCGCTTGGCGACCTCCTTGGCCGCGGCATCCAGAGGGCTTGCGTACACCTGCGCGAGCTTCGCCCGCGTCGTGCGCACCAGGTGCCGGAAGACCGCCCGCAGCCGCTCGGCGCGCGCCGCCTCGGCGTCGAGCCGGGGGTTCTTCTGCGCGGCAAGCCAGCGCCGGAGGCCGGCCTCCTCGACCGTCGTCGCGAACGACTCGTTGAACACCGAATCGTCCTTGACGTACAGGAGT
>DAHUXO010000248.1 GCA_027307095.1 Betaproteobacteria bacterium
GGCCAAGCAGATGCTGGGGCGCACGCCGGGCAACATCACGGCGATCCGGCCGATGAAGGACGGCGTCATCGCCGACTTCACCGTCACCGAGCAGATGCTGAAGCAGTTCATCAAGAAGGTGCTGGACTCGCGGCTGTTCTCCCCGAGCCCGCGCATCATCATCTGCGTGCCCTGCGGATCGACCCAGGTCGAGCGCCGCGCCATCCGCGAGTCGGCGCTGGGCGCCGGAGCGTCGAAGGTGTTCCTGATCGAGGAGCCGATGGCGGCCGCGATCGGCGCCGACCTGCCGGTCGGGG
Source organism: Betaproteobacteria bacterium (assembly GCA_027307095.1). Classification (GTDB taxonomy): domain Bacteria; phylum Pseudomonadota; class Gammaproteobacteria; order Burkholderiales; family Casimicrobiaceae; genus VBCG01. The sequence goes on from DAHUXO010000248.1 coordinate 297, forward strand.
ACGCGACGGGTTCGATGGTCGTCGACATCGGCGGCGGGACGACGGAGGTTGGCGTCATCTCGCTGGGTGGCATGGTCTACGCAGGCTCGGTGCGGGTCGGCGGCGACAAGTTCGACGAGGCGGTCGTGAACTACATCCGGCGCAACTACGGGATGCTGATCGGCGAGACGACGGCGGAACTGATCAAGAAGACGATCGGCTCCGCATTCCCGGGCTCCGAGGTCAAGGAGATGGAAGTCAAGGGCCGCAACCTCGCCGAAGGCATCCCGCGCAGCTTCACCGTGTCGTCCAACGAGATCCTGGAGGCGCTGACCGATCCGCTGAACAGTATCGTGTCGGCCGTGAAGAGCGCGCTGGAGCGCACACCGCCGGAGCTCGGCGCCGACATCGCCGAGCGCGGCATGGTCCTGACGGGCGGCGGTGCGCTGCTGCGCGACGTCGACCGGCTGTTGATGGAAGAGACCGGGCTTCCGGTGATCGTCGCCGATGACCCGCTCACCTGCGTCGTGCGTGGCTGCGGCAAGGCGCTCGAGAACATGGAGAAGTTGCAGACAATCTTCACGAGCGACTGATCGTCGCCGGGCGGAGCGGCCCGACACCGCGCGATGCGTCCCTTTCCGGTCGACACTCCTGCCTTCTTCAACCGGGGCCCCAGTCCGCTTGCGCGCCTCGCGTTCTTCGGGCTGCTCTCGCTGGTCCTGCTGTTCACCGACACTCGCTACCGCTATCTCGAGAGCGTCCGCGAGGTCGGCGCGGTCGGCCTCTACCCGCTGCAGCGGGCGCTGCTGATGCCGGGCGTGGCGCTGGACTACGTCCAGGGTTACTTCGGGTCCAAGCGGCAGCTCGCCGACGAGAACGCGACGCTCAAGCGCGAGCTCGTCGCCAGCGGACCCGCCACGCAGGGCTACGCAGTCGCCCAGCAGGAGAACGCGCGGCTCAAGGCGCTGCTCGACCTGCGCGAGCAGTACGCCGGTGCCGCGACCGCCGTGCAGGTGCTCTACGCTGGTCGCGATCCCTTCACCCAGAAGCTGTTCGTCAACAAGGGCTCGGCGGTCGGCATCGAGGCCGGCGAAGGGGTCATCGACGAGACCGGCGTGGTCGGCCAGGTGACTCGCGTATTCCCCTACATGTCCGAGGTGACGCTGATCACCGACCGCGACCAGGCGGTGCCGGTCAAAGCCGAACGCAGCGGCGCACGCAGCGTGATGTTCGGCAACGGTACCGGGCATGCGCCGGAACTGCGCTTCACCGCGCCGTCGGCGGACCTGCGGGTGGGGGATCGCCTCGTGACCTCCGGCATCGACGGGACCTACCCGCCGGGGCTCGCGGTGGCCCGGATCGTCGACATCGTCCGCGACACCGGACAGATGTTCGCCAGGATCGCCTGCGAGCCGACCGCCGGTGTCGATCGCAGCGAATACCTGCTGGTGCTCGCGCGCCCGGCCACGATGCCTCCGCGCCCCGAAGAACCGACGCATCCGGACGCTGTCAAGAAGAGCGGCCGCCCCAAGGACGGCATCCGTCCCAAGGCCCGCCGCGGATGAGATGAGAGTGCTGCTGCCCAATGTCGCATCGCTCGCGCCGGCCTCGCCCGAGGAGATCCTGCGCCCTGCGAGGCCGTGGTTCGTCGCGCTGTCGCTGCTTCTCGCGCTGCTCGCCAACATCGCGCCGCTCTCCGGCGTGGGAGCGGTGCTGCGCCCCGATTTCCTCGCCCTGGTCCTGCTCTACTGGTGCATCCGCGAGCCGCGCCGCGTCGGCGTCGGCGTCTCGTGGTTCGTCGGCCTCCTGATGGACGTCGCGGATTCGACGGTGTTCGGGCAGCACGCGCTCGCCTACGCGGTGCTCGCCTACGGCGCCGAATACTTCCGCCGCCGCGTGCTGCGCTTTCCGCTGTGGCAGCAGGCGGTGCAGGTGGCGGTGCTGCTGATGCTGTGCGCGCTGCTCGTGCTCCTGGTCCGCTACGTGGGCGGCGCGCCGCTGCCGCATTGGACCTACGCGGCGCCGCCGCTGGTCGGCGCGCTCCTCTGGCCGCTGCTCTCGGTGCTGCTGCAGGCGCCGCAGCGGCCGCGGCGTTCGCACGCTCGCCGCTAGCCGGCGACGCTCCGCGATGCCACGTCGCCTGCTCTTCTCGTCCCGGCGCAACCGAAACGGCGGCAACGGTTTCGGCGCGCCGGAGCTGCGCAATCCCGAACGCGAGCTCCACCGGTTCAGGCGCCGCCTCTCGGTCGCCGCGGTGCTCGTCGGCCTCGCGTTTGCAGGGCTGTTCGCGCGCTTCTTCTACCTGCAGGTCATCCAGCACGCGCATTTCGAGACGCGCGCCGAGACCAACCGCATCGCGATCGTGCCGATTCCGCCCAACCGCGGCGTCATCACCGACCGCAACGGTGTCGTGCTTGCGCAGAGCTATTCCGGGTACTCGCTCGAGATCACGCCGTCGCAGGTCGGCAACCTCGACCGGACGATCGACGAGCTGTCGAAGGTCGTCGACATCGACGGGCGCGACCGCAAGCGCTTCCACAAGCTGATGGAGGAATCGAAGGATTTCGAGACTCTGCCGCTGCGCACGCGCCTTTCCGACGAGGAGGTGGCGCGTTTCGCCGTCAATCGCTATCGATTCCCGGGCGTCGAGATCAAGGCCCGCCTGTTCCGCCAGTACCCGTTCGGCGCGATCGCGTCGCATGTCCTGGGATACATCGGGCGCATCAACGACAAGGACGTCGAGCGCATCGCCTCGTGGGACCAGGCGGCGAACTACAAGGGAACCGATACCATCGGCAAGGCCGGCGTCGAGCTGTCCTACGAGCGTGACCTGCACGGCACCACGGGTGTCGAGGACGTCGAGGTCGACGCCAACGGGCGCGCGGTGCGGACGCTCAAGCGCACGCCGCCGATCGCCGGCGACAACCTGAGGCTGTCGCTCGACATCGGCCTGCAGCAGGTGGCCGAAGCGGCGTTCGGCGACCGGCGCGGCGCGCTGGTGGCGATCGACCCCACCAACGGCGACGTCCTGGCGTTCGTGTCCAAGCCGGGATTCGACCCCAACCTCTTCGTCGACGGCATCGATTCCGCGAGCTGGCAGGATTTGAACGAGTCGCCCGACAAGCCGCTGCTCGACCGGCCGCTGCGCGGCGCGTACCCGCCCGGCTCGACGATCAAGCCCTACCTCGCGCTGGCGGCACTGCATTCGGGCAAGCGAACGCCGAGCCAGACGATCTTCGATCCGGGCTACTTCCAGATCCCGGGGCAGTCGCACAAGTTCCGCGACGACAAGCCCGGAGGCCACGGTGTGGTCGACATGTACAAGGCGTTGGTCGTGTCCTGCGACACGTATTTCTACACGCTGGCGAGCGAGACCGACATCGACGACACGGCGCGCTTCCTGTCGAAGTTCGGTTTCGGGCAGAAGACGGGGATCGACATCGAAGGCGAGCTGACCGGTGTGCTCCCGTCCCGCGCATGGAAACGCCAGCGCTTCGCCGGGAAGAACTATCCCGACGACGCGCGCAAGTGGTACCTCGGCGACTCGGTGTCGGCGGGCATCGGCCAGGGCTACAACGCGTTCACGCCGATCCAGCTCGCGCACGCGATAGCGATGCTCGCCAACGACGGCATCGGCTACACGCCGCACCTCGTCAAGTCGGTACAGGACACTAGGACGGGCGCGATCACGGCGATCGCGAGCGAGCCCTCGTCGCGGCTCGACGTGCGACCGGACCAGCTCGCGCTCGTCAAGAGCGCGCTGGTCGGCGTCGCGAAGGAAGGGACCAGCGCGGCCGTGTTCAAGGATGCGAAATACGTCAGTGCCGGCAAGACCGGGACCGCGCAGGTGTTCTCGCTCAAGGGGGAGAAATACTCGGAGCACCGCGTCGACGAGCGGCTGCGCGACCACGCGTGGTACGAGGCGTATGCGCCGGCCGACCATCCGAAGATCGCCGTCGCCGTCCTGGTCGAGAACGGAGGGTTCGGGGCCGAGGCTGCTGCGCCGATCGCGCGCAAGGTGTTCGATTTCTACCTGCTCGGGGAGGCTGCGCCGGGGGCCGCGCAGGTGACGCCGTTGACTCCGGGCGACGAAGGCGACTGACGATGGGCAATCCGATCGGCAACACCCTGCAGCGCGGATGGGAGGTGCTGACAAGACGCATCGATTCGATGCTCTTCGGTGCCGCCCTCGCGATCGTCTGCGTGGGCCTGGTGACGCTGTTCTCGGCGTCCGACGAAAGCGTCGCCCGCGTGACCAACCAGGCGCTGAGCTTCGCGTTCGCGATCGCGCTGATGTGGCTGTTCGCGAACATCCCGCCGCAGACGCTCGCGCGCGGGGCGGTACCGCTGTATGTCGTCGCGGTGGCACTCCTGGTCGCGGTCGCGCTGTTCGGCGTCGTCGTCAACGGCTCGCGGCGCTGGCTGAATCTCGGGCTCGCGCGTTTCCAGCCCTCCGAGCTGATGAAGGTCGCGCTGCCGATGATGCTCGCCTGGTATTTCCAGAAATTCGAAGGCCGCATCGGCTGGCGCGACTTCGCCTTCGCCGGGCTGCTGATCGCCGTGCCGGTGTATCTGATCAAGCGCCAGCCCGACCTCGGCACCGCGCTGCTGATCGGCGCGTCGGGTTTCTACGTGCTGTACCTCGCCGGTCTGTCCTGGCGGGTGATCGCCGGCCTGCTGCTGCTCGCCGCCGCCGTGGGGCCGGTGGTCTGGACGCACCTGCACGATTACCAGCGGGCGCGCATCCTCACCTTCATCGATCCGTCCCGCGACCCGCTGGGCGCGGGTTATCACTCGATGCAGGCCTCGATCGCGCTCGGGTCGGGGGGCATCGTCGGCAAGGGCTGGCTGAACGGCACGCAGACGCACCTCGATTTCCTGCCAGAGCGCCACACTGATTTCATCTTCGCGGTGTTCGGCGAGGAATTCGGCCTGATCGGCAACGCCGTGCTGCTGTTGCTCTACCTGCTCCTGATCGGCCGGGCGATGGTGATCACTGCCAACGCGTCGACGATGTTCGCGCGCCTGATCGCGGGTGCGATCACACTGATGTTCTTCACCTACGCGTTCGTCAACATGGCGATGGTAAGCGGCCTGCTTCCCGTCGTCGGCGTTCCGTTGCCGCTGGTGTCGTACGGCGGGACCGCCTTGATCTCGCTGTTCATCGGGCTCGGCATCCTGATGAGCGTGCACGCACATCGCAAGCTCGTCATCAGCTGACCCCGTTTCCCGCGTCTCGCCCTTCCCCGCCTCGCGATCGCGCGTCTCGCGATCCCGGGCCTCCGATCCTTCACCTCGCGATCGAGCGTTTCGCAGCGCGGAATGCCTGACCGCTTGTCGGAAAAATATGACAGCGGCATGATTGTATATGACATTTGCATGGGCGCTTTTCGCGCCGCTCAAGGGGAGAAGTCCGATGTACTCACTCAACGTGAATGGGGTCAGCCATAGCGTCAACGTCGACGGGTCGACGCCGCTGCTGTGGGTATTGCGCGACGTGCTCGGCCTGACCGGCACCAAGTACGGCTGCGGCATCGAGGTCTGCGGCGCATGCACGGTGCTGGTCAACGGGCAGCCCGAAAAATCCTGCGACATGGACACCTCCGAGGCCGCCGGCAAGACGATCGTCACGATCGAAGGGCTCTCGGCCAACCGCAGCCATCCGGCGCAGCAGGCGTGGATCGCGCACCAGGTCCCGCAGTGCGGCTACTGCCAGTCGGGAATGATCATGGCCTGCGCGGGCGCGATGCAGGCGGGCCATCACGGCAACGAGATCCTGTCCGAGATGAACAACATCTGCGTCTGCGGCACGTATGCGCGGATCAAGGACGCGGTCCAGGGCCTGTGACAGCGGAGGGAACAATGACATTGCCAGCAGAGATTCTGGCAGGCGCGCGTGCGCCTGCAATGGACCGCCGCGGATTCCTGACCCTCGGCGCCAAGGGGCTGGTCGTTGCGTTCGCGATGCCGCTGGTTGGACGCAGCGCCGTCGTCCACGCCCAGGCCGCGACGCCGCCAACGACGCAGCAACTCGCGAATGCCTACGTGCAGGTCGGGACCGACGGCTCGATCACGCTGTGGTTCGGCGGCTCCGAGATGGGGCAGGGCGCGATGAGCGGCCTCGCGCAGATCCTCGCCGAGGAGCTGATGGTCGACTGGAACCAGGTCACCGTGAAGCAGGCTGGCGTCGACCCGATCGTGTCCTACCTGACGGGTGGAAGCAGCGCGGTCAGCCGCCGCTACGGCACGCTGCGCAATGCCGCCGCCGCCGCACGCGAGTTGCTGATCGCCGCGGCGATGACCAAGACCGGGGATGCCAACCGCGACAGCTACGCGGCGAAGAGCGCGACGGTCATGTACACGAATCCCGTCTCGCACCTGGTGACGACCTGGCCCTACAGCGCACTCGCGACGCTCGCCGCGTCGCAGACCGTCCCCGCGGACCTGCGCCTCACCGACCCGGGCAAGTTCCGGCTGATCGGCCAGCCCGTCCCGCGCGTCGACATTCCGTCCAAGGTCGATGGCAGCGCCAAGTACGGGATCGACACCTGGTTGCCGAACATGGTGTTCGCGGCGATCAAGCATTGCCCGGTCATCGGCGGCACGCTCGCGAGCACGCCGTCCAAGCCCTCGGGCGCGGTCGCCGTCGTCCCGTGCAAGGCTTCGGACACCCGCGGCGCGGTCACCGCGGGCTCGGTCAACGCCGTCGCCGTCGTGGCGAGCAACACCTGGCTCGCGATGCGTCTCGCCAACAACCTGTCGGTCAGCTGGAAGCTGCCGGCGTCGACTGCCGGCGTCGACAGCGCGGCGATCCTCGCGCAGGCACAGGGTCTGATGGCCGGCGGCCAGGCACTGTGCGCCGAGCCCGCCCCGCCGACGGGCACGACACCGGCAAGCTACGCCACGCAACTCGAGCCGGCGGTCAAGGCCGCGCTGGGCACGCCGACGATCGACGCGACCTACACGCTGCCCTATCTCGCACACGCGACGATGGAGGTGGTGAGCTGCACGGTCAACATCGTCTTCTCGACGGCCGGCGTTGCGCAGAGCTGCGAGATCTGGGCCCCGACGCAGGCCGCGGCATGGGTGCAGCAGACGGCTGCCGGCCTGACCGGCGTTGCGCCCACGCAGATCACCGTGCACACGACGTTCCTCGGCGGCGGGCTGGGTCGCAAGATCGAGCAGGACTACGTGAGCCAGGCCGTGCAGGTCGCGATGGCGGTGAAGAAGCCGGTCAAGCTCACCTGGCGCCGCGAGGAGGATTTCGCGCACGACCAGTACCGCCCGTTCGCCCTGGTGAACGTCAAGGCGACGCTCGCTTCCGGCAGGATCGCCGCATGGTCCTACCGCAACGTCTCGCAGGCCATCCTCGGCCAGCGCGGCTGGCTGCCGCCCGGCGCCGTCGACTCCCAGGCGACCGAGGGTTCGACCGGCCTGCCCTACAACCGCGGGACGCACATCGTCGAATGGGTGCCGCTGCCCGCCGGCATCCCGGTAGGTTTCTGGCGCTCGGTCGGGTCGTCGATCAACGCCTTCGCCGTCGAGAGCATGATCGACGAGCTGGCGCGTGCCGCAGGCGCCGATCCCTTCCAGTTCCGCTACGACAACATGACCGATGACCGCGCCCGCGCGGTGCTGTGGGCGGCCGACATCCTGAGCTCGTCGTGGCGCAACTCGCTGCCGGCCGGGCACGCGTGGGGCGTCGCGATCGCCGAGTCCTTCGGCACCTGGGTCGCGCAGGTCGTCGACATCTCGCAGCCGTCGGCCGGATCCATGAAGGTGAACCGCATCGCCTGCGTCGTCGACTGCGGCACGGTCATCAATCCCGACTCGGTCCAGGCGCAGATGCAGGGCGGCATCGTCCACGCGATGAACGCTGCGCTGTGGGGTCAGATGACCTTCACCGCCGGGAAGGCGGCGCAGCTCAATTTCAACAACTACCGGATGATGCGCATCAACGACATGCCGCAGATCACCGTGCAGATCATGCAGAGCACGAACCCGCCCAGCGGCATCGGTGAGCCCGGCGTTCCGCCCCTCGCGCCGGCGCTGGCCAATGCCTACGCGCGGCTCACCGGAACTCGGGTGCGCACGCTGCCGTTCTTTGCCGGGGCAGGGTCGGGAAGCGACGACTGACCCGAAAATCGAAAACCCGGGACGCACCACGTTTTAAAACGTGGTGCGTCCCGGGTTTCGCGGGGTTGCAGGCAGCGGAAGGCGGGCTCGCGGCGTAACCTCCGGCGCCGCGGGCCCGTCGCTCCGCCCTTTTCATTTCAGGCGCTTGGGGGCGAGCGCATGGAGGTAGTTGCGGCGGATCAGGCCGGCGCCGGAAATCGGAAGTGCGCGCCACTTGTGTCCGCCCCGGCTCTCCAGAACGATCGCCCGATTCCCGCCGTTCCCCCGCCAACGACCCGGTCAGGTCTTTCACTGCGCCGCGACAAGGCGCCAGAACTGGGCGCAACGGCGACGCCGCGTCCACTTCGAGCGGTTCAGATCTGCGCCGGTTTCACGGGTGATAGATTTCAGCACTGCGCAGAACCGCAGCGCCGGTGGACGAGTCGCCGCCGACACCTCCGACGACCAAGACGCTGCCATCGTCGAGCAGCGTTGCCGTATGACCCATACGCGCGACGATCAGGGAATCTGCATTCGTCCAATTCGCAGCAAGAGGGTCATAGACCTCGGCGCTCGCCAGAGTCGCCCACGTCGACGAACCCCCGGCGCCGGACTGGGGCACCAGACCACCCGCGATCAAGACGTGCCCGTTAGGCAGCAGCGTCGCAGTGTGATCCACGCGAGCTTCGTCGAGTTCGCCCACGGGATGCCATGCGCGATCCACGCCATAGACTTCGGAGGTACGCAAGAGCGTGGCCTGGCCGGTCACCGTTGGCCCGGGTATGATCCCCGTCGGCGTGAATCCACCGGCGACCAGAAGGCTTCCATCCGCCAGCAGCGTGGTCGTACCGGCCAGCCGCGGCGTGCCGGGGCTGGACGTCGGGCCCCATGTATCGGTCGTTGGGTCGTAGACCTCTGCGCCGCGCGAAACCAGAAATTCGTCCGCATCCCGAGATCCGCCAGTTACCAGCACTGTGCCGTCGGGAAGCACTGACATGCTCGGTTCCTGCCGGTAGATGGGATCGCCGCTCGCGCGGATCCAGATTTTCTGCGGCGCGTCATACAACCATGACGCGGTCGTACGATAGGCCTCGGCCACCCCGCTCAGGAAGATGTTCCCCGAAGGCAGCATCGTTGCCGAGAGCATGCCAAAAGGCGAATCCAGGCTGCCCGCCGGGCTCCAGAGGCCATTGGCCGGATCGTAGACCTCGGCGGTAACGTTGCTAAGGCAACATGGCTGATCTCCCCCGATGACCAGAACCGCCCCGGTTGGCAGCAAGAACGCGAAGTGCCCTGCGCGTGCCTGGGTCATCGGGGCCGTGAGGGCCCAGGTCCCGGTTGCGGGATCGTACAGTTCCGCGGTCGCCAAGGCCACGCCATTGTCATCGAGCCCTCCGGCAACCAGAACCTTGCCGTCGCGCAGCAAGGTCGCGCTGTGGTTCGAGCGGGCCGAATTGAGGCTTCCGGTCAGACTCCAACCGGCTTCGGCGCACTTCTCCTCCGGGCACAGGATGTAGTGGTTCGCTCGCACCGCACTCGACGTGCCGAATGCCGCGACGAGCACAACAGCCGCGGCCAGACGGCGGGCGATTCGGAGAGTTGGCGTCATGGTCATTGCCTCCACGGATCACACACGCTCATTCTAGGATTGGAGGTGCCCGGCGCAATGGGGCGAGCGGCCGAACTATCGAAATTCGCAGGTTTCTCGCGACGAGGGTAGCGCCACGGCCCCACCGAAGCCGCAACGAGGCAACAATGGCCCCATGAAGCACCCATCCGCACGCGCCCGGTCCGTCTCCTGCATGTGGGCGATCGCGCGCGCCGGCGATTTTCGTCGCGCAGCGTCCGCTGCGCATCAGGCGCTCGATGCCGTGGCCTCCAGACGACCCAGCGCGCGCCGGGTCGAGTTGTACCTCGTCAGTGCATTCTGTCTGATGCGCCAGGGTGATCACGCCGGAGCGCTGCGCGAACTCGAAGACGCGGGCTGCGCCGCCGCCTCGCTACCTGCCAGCGCCGGAAAGGCGCTCCGTGTCGAGGCATGGCGGGCGGAGGTCGCCTACTTCCAGGGAAGGTATTCGGAAGCGAACCGCATCGTAGATTTCCTGCTCCCGCAACTGGAGTACGCGGGCGATTGGGCTTACGTTGCTTTCACGCTTCGTCTACGAATCGCCGTTCTGCTTGCTTGCGCCGACCACGACCGAGCCCTGCTCCTGGCAGATCGCGCGATCGAGGCCGCCGAGGCAAGCCGCGACGACTATGTAATCGTCCAGGTTCTCAACGTCCTGGGCGCAGTTCATTTCGATCGCGCCACCTCGAAGCTTAACGAGCCCCACGCCCGGGCGCACCTGTCGTCACTCGATCCGCGGGACGCCGTTCCCATGGAGGCGGATGCACGCGAGGCGCTCCGACTGTTTCAAAGGGCCCGTACGGTAGCCAAGCGGGGGCGCAACGAGTTCGCCGCATGGTACGTCGCCGGCAATATCGAGCGCCTCGAGATACTCCTTGGCCACGCCGATCGTGTGATCCGTCCAATTCGGAAGCGTCTCGCCCAGATGCAGACCCGCGGCGCGAAGTACGATGAAATCGTGACCCGCTCGAACCTCGCTTGGGGCTTGCGCAGCTTGGGGCGCTACCGCGAGGCGCTGCATGAACTCGACGTGGCGTTCGAGCTGGCGCGGACTACTGGCACCTCCAACGTCTTGCTCGAATTTCTCGAGTACGACCGCTCGATCGTGCTCGACGCACTCGGCGACACGGCGGCGGCTCGCGTGAGTTATCGACGTTATGTACAACTGGTCACCGCCCACAACCGGAGTCCAGCGGGGCGCGGGGCCACCCAGCCGTCGGTGACAGCCCAGCGTCTTCCCCTGGAGCCCTTCTTCCTGAAGCGCGCGGACCGATTTATCCTTGAACACATCAGCGGCGCGTTCACGGTATCAGAGCTGGCAAGGCACTGCGGGGTCAGCTGGCGAACGCTGGAAAAGACATTCAGCACGTTTCGTGGTCTGTCTCCCGTTGCCTACGTTCGCAATGTACGACTCGACCATGCGCATGTTGCGCTCACAAGAGCGGATGCCTGCGTGGCCGAGATTGCCGCGCGCCATGGATTTCGCAGTTCGACCACGTTCGCGCTCGAATATCGGAAACGTTTTGGGATGGCTCCTAGCCGGACCATGCGCGGGGTCGGGCGTTCCCCCAGCCATGCCTAGAGCAGCCAAATCGAGAACCGGAAGGAGTCTCGCGCATTTGTCGAAGTCGGCGCGACGGTGATGACTGAGTTC